>CAYXJM010000032.1:0-12638 GCA_964465455.1 uncultured Klebsiella sp. | reverse complement strand
ACGACGAGCGCGAGCAGACGCTGAACCAGCTGCTGGTCGAGATGGACGGCTTCGATCCGCGCACCGGCGTGATCCTGATGGCGGCGACCAACCGCCCCGAGATCCTCGATCCGGCGCTGCTGCGCGCCGGGCGCTTCGACCGCCACGTGCTGGTCGACCGCCCCGACCGCACCGGGCGCATCGCGATCCTGCGCGTGCACGCGCGGCAGGTGGCGCTCGCGCCCGATGCGGACCTCGAGACGATAGCGGCGATGACGCCGGGCTTCACGGGCGCGGACTTGGCCAACGTGATCAACGAGGCGGCGCTGCTCGCGGTGCGCCGCGGCAAGGAGCAGGTGGGCCTGCCCGAGCTGCAGGAGGCGGTCGAGCGCGTGGTCGCGGGGCTGGAGAAGAAGAACCGCGTGCTGAACCGGCTCGAGCGCGAGCGCGTGGCCTGCCACGAGACGGGGCACGCGCTGATGGCGCTGGCGCTGCCGGGCACGGAGCGCGTGCAGAAGATCTCGATCATCCCTCGCGGCATAGCGGCGCTCGGCTACACGCTGCAGCTGCCGACCGAGGACCGCTTCCTGATGACGCAGTCCGAGCTGGAGAACAAGATCGCGGTGCTGCTCGGGGGGCGCGTGGCCGAGGAACTGGTCTTCGGTGATGCCTCGACCGGCGCCCAGAACGACCTGCTGAAGGCGACCGACATCGCGCGCAGCATGGTGAAGGCCTACGGCATGAGCGAGCGCCTCGGCACCGTGACGCTGGAGCGCGAGCGCCAGCCCCAGTTCCTGCCGGGCTACGCACCGCCGGAGCGCGGCGACTACGCCGAGGAGACGGCGCGCGAGATCGACTGCGAGATCCGGCGCATCATCGAGGCGCAGCACGCGCGCGCGAAGGAAATGTTGTCCGCACGGCGCCCCGCGCTGGACGAAGGCGCGCGCGTGCTGCTCGAGCGCGAGGTGATCAGCGGCGAGGAGCTGAAGGCGATCGTGGACGCGCAGCCCGTCGCGCCGTGATGCCCGACAGTCCCGCGCCGGCGTGAATTTTCGCCAATTCGCGCGAAATGCGGCTTCCTTCCTTGCGCAAACCCGCTGCTCTGCCATAAATCAGGGCATCGAGTTCCGCGAGACACGCTTGCCCGATGTGCCGGCTCTACGCATTGATTGCCAACGAACCCACGCGCGTGGAGTGCAGCCTCGTGCGTTCGCAGAACAGCCTGATGCGCCAGAGCGAGAGCGATGCGGAAGGGGTCGAGCACGCGCACGGCTGGGGCGTCGCTGACTACACCCAGGGCGGTCCGCTGCTCGACAAGCAGGCCTGGGCCGCGTACCACGGCGAACATTTCCCGCGCAAGGCGGCACGCGTCTATGCGCGCGCGGTGATCGCCCACGTCCGCCGCGCCACGGTGGGGCGCACCAGCATCGAGAACACGCATCCGTTCCGCCACGGGCGCTTCACCTTCGCGCACAACGGCACCATCCCCGACTTCGACCGGGTGCGCCAGCGCATGCTCGCGGAGACCGATGCCGTGCACCGCGACGCGATCCGGGGCGAGACCGACAGCGAGCACCTGTTCCACTACCTGCTCACGCTCTGGTCGCGCGGGCCGCAGAACGATCTGCCCGGCACGGTGCGCTCGGGCCTGGAACGGGTGCTGGCGTGGTGCCACGAGATCGCGCCCGGCAAGGCGGTCGGGCTGAACGTCGTGCTGAGCGACGGCGAGCAGATGGTGGCGTCGCGGTTCAACCGCAGCCTGTGGTACCTGTGTCGCGACGAGTTCGTCCGCTGCTGCCCCGACTGCGGCCGGCCGCACGTGCACCACGAAGCGGGTGCGGCCTACCGCGCGGTGGAAGTGGCTTCCGAGCCGGTGACTCCCGGCGAGCCGTGGCGACCGCTGCCCGAGGCCAGCGTGCTCGGCGTGGACGCCGGTTTCAGGCTGCGCATCGTGCCGCTGCGCGTGCCGCAGGAGTCGGCGCCGCTCGACGCGCCCGCCACGCTCGTCGCCTAGGTGCCGGTGGCTTGTCCCGCGGCGCAAGCGGCGGGCACCTCCGTGGGTCCGAATTCATTCGGACAATTGTCCGGCTGAAGCCGGACCTACCGGACCTGTCCGAATGAATCCGGACCTACAGGTTCACCACCGGTATCAGCTTGCCGCTCCCCGCGCGCTGTCGCCCGAGGTGCATCAGCCACGCGTAGCAGGCGGCGAGCGCCGCTGCGCAGCCCGCGATCCACAGCGCCGCGGACACCGGGTCGCGCGCGAAGGTGCCGGCCTGGTACACGGTCACCGCCAGGGTGTAGGCGATGACGGTGTTCCAGGTCGCTGAGAAGAAGGCCCAGAAGCCGCCGAGCTCCTTGTAGATCGCGCCGAGCGTCGCGACGCAGGGCATGTACAGCAGCACGAACAGCACGTAGCTGAAGGCGCCGAGCCGGCCGTCGAACAGCGTGGCCATCAGGCCGAGCGTTCCGGTGTGCAGCCCCTCGGCCTCCGCGAGGGCTTCGCTGTCCTCGACGCTCCCGATGCCTAGCGGGTCGCCGAGCGTGTCGCCGAGCGCGGCGAGGTTGGTGCCCACCGAGTCCACGGCCTCGCGCAGCATCGTGCCGATGCCTGGCGGCGCCTCGTCCGCGCCGTCGCCGCTGCGGGCCATGTTGGTGTAGAGCGCATCCAGCGTGCCGACCACGACTTCCTTGGCGAACACGCCGCTGAAGATGCCGACCGTCGCCGGCCAGTTCTCCTCGGTGATGCCCATCGGCGCGAACACCGGCGTGATGGTCTTGCCGATCGCCGAGAGCAGCGAGCGCTCGGTGTTCTCGTTGCCGAAGGAGCCGTCGGTGCCGATCGAGTTCACGAAGTTCAGGATCAGCACCACCGCGACGATGGCCTTGCCGGCGCGCAGCACGAAGCCTTTCAGGCGGAACCAGGTGTGCAGCAGCAGTCCGCGCAGCGTCGGCACGTGGTAGGGCGGCAGTTCGAGCAGGAACGGCGACAGGTCCTTGTGCAGCAGGCGGCGGCGCACCAGCAGCCCGGTGAGGATCGCCAGCGCGATGCCGATCAGGTACAGCGCGAACACCACGTTCTGCCCGTTGGTCGGGAACAGCGCCGCGGCGAACAGCGCGTAGACGGTGAGCCGCGCGCCGCAGGACATGAACGGCGCCATCATCGCGGTGAGCAGGCGGTCCTGCTGCGTGTCGAGGCTGCGCGTGGCCATCACGGCCGGCACGTTGCAGCCGAAACCGACGATCAGCGGCACGAAGGACTTGCCCGGCAGTCCGATCGCGCGCATCAGGCGGTCGAGGATGAAGGCCGCGCGCGCCATGTAGCCGGAGTCCTCGAGGAAGCTCTGGAACAGGAACAGCGTCGCGATCACCGGGATGAAGCTCGCCACCAGCTGCACGCCGCCGCCGATGCCGTCGGCCACCGCCGTGACCAGCCACGCGGGCAGGCCGGCGGCCGTGAGCGCGACACGTGGCGCCTCGACGAAGAGCGCGCCGGCGGCGATGTCGAAGAAGTCGATGAAGGCGCCGCCCACGTTGATCGTGAACATGAACATCAGGTACATGATGCCGAGCAGCACCGGGAAGGCGAGCACCCGGTTCAGCAGCACGCGGTCGAGCGCCTCGGTGAGGTTGAAGCGCGTCGCGTCCTCGGTCCGCACCGACTGCTCGACGATGTTGCCGATGGCGTGGTAGCGCGCGGCGATCAGCGCATCGCCCGGGTTGCCGCCGAGCTGCGCTTCGAGCTCATCGACGATCGCGAGCACGCGCGCGCGCGCCGCCTCCCCGATGCGCTCGAGCGCCGCGGCGTCGCGCGCGAGCAGCGCGCCGGCGAGCAGCCGACCGCCGGGCCCCGCGTCGGCCGGGTCGAGAGCGGCCTGCACGCGCAGCAGCGCCGACTCGAGCGCGGGGTCGAGCGGCGTGCGCTGCGGCGGCGGCTGTCGCGTCTGCAAGCCGGCGGCGATCTCCTCGACGAGCGCGCGCACGCCGTCGCCGCGGCTCGCCACCAGCGGCACGACGGGGCAGCCGAGGCAGGCCGCCAGCCGGTGCGGGTCCACGTGCACGCCCTGCGACTGGGCCACGTCGACCATGTTCAGCGCCACCACCACCGGCACCGCGGCATCGAAGAGCTGCGAGCTCAGATACAGGCCGCGCCCTATGCTCGAGGCGTCGATGATGTTGACGATCAGGTCCGCCTCGCGCGCGAGCACGTAGGCCTGCGCGATCTGCTGGTCGAGGGCGTCGTCGTCGCGGGAAACGTGCAGCGAGAAGGTGCCGGGCAGGTCCACGACGAGGAACTGGCACCCCTCGTGCGTGAAGCTGCCGGTCTTGCGCTCGACCGTGACGCCCGGCCAGTTGCCGACGCTCTGGTGGGTGCCGGTCAGGCGGTTGAACAGCGTGGTCTTGCCGCAGTTCGGATTGCCGACCAGCGCGATCGTGAAGGGCCTGTTCACAGCACTTCCACCTGCAGGCCCGCGGCCTCGGCGCGGCGGACACTGAGTCGGAAGCCGCGCAGGTTGATCTGCACGGGGTCGCCGAGCGGCGCTTCGCGCGCCACGGTGAACTCGGTGCCGGGCGTCAGGCCCAGGCTCAGCAGCCGGTTGCGGTAATACTCGGGCATCGGACCGAAGCCGGTCACGCGGGCGCGGTCGCCGCGTTGCAGGCGCGAGAAGCTCGTGTCGTTGCTGTGCATGCGCCGAGTCTAGCGGAAAATAGGAATCATTCGCAAAAGGTCGTGATTGCCACTAATACCCGGCGGCGGCACCGCGCGCCAGGGCGCTGGCACCGGCCGGCCGCGGCCGCTAGCATCGCGCCCTCGAATAGCCACAGGATGCGCCATGAAGCCCGAAACCGTCGGCCCGGAGCAATTCGAGCGCCTGCTGCTGGACGGGGTGCGCTTCATCGACGTGCGCGCGGAGGTCGAGTTCGCGCACGGCAGCATCCCGGGCGCGGTGAACCTGCCGATCCTCACCACCGGCGAGCGCGAGCAGGTCGGCACCACGTACAAGCGTCAGGGCCAGGAGGCCGCGGTGGCTCTCGGCCACCGGCTGGTCAGCGGCGCGGTCAGGGAGGAGCGCATTGCGCGCTGGTGCGCGGCGCTGCGGGAGCACCCCGAGGCACTCGTCTACTGCTGGCGCGGCGGCATGCGCTCGGGTCTCGCGGCCGAGTGGATCGCGGCCGCGGGCGTGCCGGTGCGCCTGGTCCGGGGCGGCTACAAGGCGCTGCGCCAGCGCCTGCTGCGCGAGCTGGAAGCGCCCGAGCCGCGCGAGCCGCTGTACGTGATCGGCGGGCGCACGGGCTCGGCGAAGACCGCGCTGATCCGCAGCCTGCCGCGGCCGGTGGACCTCGAGGAACTGGCGCATCACCGCGGATCGAGCTTCGGCCGGCGCGTGGCCGCGCCGCCGGCGCAGATCGACTTCGAGAACCGGCTGGCGCTGGCCCTCCTGCGGCGCCGCCACGCCGCGCCCGCCGTCGCGCTGTGCCTCGAGGACGAGAGCCGCCAGATCGGCGCGGTCACGCTGCCGCTCGACCTGTACCGCGCGATGAAGGCGGCGCCGCTGGCCGTGATCGATGCGCCGTTAGAATCGCGCGTCGAGCAGATCCTGCAGGACTACATCGTCGCCAGCCTGCGCGAGCACCTCGACCACGACCCGGAGCACGGCTTCGCGCACTTCGGCGCGCAGTTGCACGAAGGCCTGCACCGCATCCAGCGCCGCCTCGGCGGCGAGCGCCACGCGCTGGCCGAGGGGCTGCTGCGCGAGGCGCTGCACCGGCAGGCGACGCAGGGCGACACCGCGGGGCACCGTGCCTGGATCGCGCTGCTGCTGCGCGACTACTACGACCCGATGTACGAGTACCAGCTCGGCAAGGCGGCCGGGCGCGTGGTGTTCCGCGGCGATTTCGCGGCGGTGCGCGAGTGGTGCCTCAGCCGGTGAGGACGCCGCCGGGACCCGCGGCGGCGCGGCAGGCGCCGATCGCCGCGGCCGCCGGGTAGCCGGCCGCACGCAGCGCGGCGACACAGGCCCCGGCCTGCGCGGCCGGGATGCCGGCGAGCAGGCCGCCCGCGGTCTGCGGATCGAGGAGGATCTCCAGCGCCTGCGCCGCGGTCCCCGTCGCCGGCTCGACCAGTGCCGCCAGATGGCCGCGGTTGCTCTCGTGCAGGGAGCTGCGGTAGCCACGCGCCAGGCACTCGCGTGCGCCGTCGAGCACCGGCACGGCATCGAGGCGCAGCTGCGCGCCGGTGCCTGAGGCGCGCAGCATCTCGAGCAGGTGTCCGAGCAGCCCGAAGCCGGTGACGTCGGTACAGGCCGCGGCGCCGTGCGCGCGCAGGATGTCGGCGGCGGCGCGCGAGGACTGCGTCATGCTCGCGAGCGCGGCGTCGATCCAGCGCCCCGCGGCGGCGGCCGCGCCGTTGGCCGCGAGCAGCGTGCCGGTGCCGAGGGCCTTGGTCAGCACCAGCGCGTGCCCGTCGCGCAGCCCGCCCTTGTAGAGGATCTCGCCGGGTGCGGCGTAGCCGTTCACGCTGAGCCCGAAGGCGAGCTCGGCGCCCTCGCTGCTGTGGCCGCCGACCAGCGCCACGCCGTCGGCGTCGAGCGTCTTCAGCGCGCCCTGCATCAGCTGCGCGAGGGTGCGCTCCATCACCCGCGGCGCGGCGAAGGGCACCGTCGCGATCGCCAGCGCCGAGTGCGGGCGCGCGCCCATCGCGAGCAGGTCGCCGAGCGCGTGCACCGCGGCGACCTGACCGACCAGGAACGGGTCATCGATGAAGGCCTTGAAATAGTCGACGCTCTGCACCAGGCGCTGGCCCGGCGGCGGCACCAGCACCGCGGCGTCGTCGGCCGCGTCCATGCCGGCCTCGACGCCTTCGCGCCGCGGGCGCGCGAGCTCCTGCAGCACGCGCCCGAGCGAATCGCCGCCGATCTTCGCGGCGCAGCCGCCGCAGCGCATGGCGGGCGCCTCGCCCGGTTCCGGCGGGGCCAGCGGCTCGGCGCGATACATCGCCATGAACGCCCGGTCGATGCGGTCTTTCCAGCGCCACGCCCAGCGCCCGGCGGCGAACAGCGCGCCGCGCGAGACCACCGCGCGGCGGTCGCCCGTGCTCACGAGGCTGAGGAAGCGCCGCTGCGGACGGTAGGGCACGGGCGCCTCTCCCTCGGCCACGCGGCGCAGGCTCAGCGCCAGCGCGTGGCCCTCGCGCACCGCGTAGACGCCGCTCTTCGGACAGGGCGCGGGCAGGGCGGCGATGTCGCCGGCCGCGAACAGCTCCGCGTGCGAGACGCTCTGCAGGCAGTCGTCGACGCGGATGAAACCGCCGCTGTCGCAGGCGAGGCCGGCCGCGGCAGGCCAGGCCGCGGCGCCGGCCTGCGTGGCCCAGATGATCTGGTCGGCCTCGAGACGCCGGCCGTCGGCGAGCGTGACGCCCCCGGCGTCGGCGGCCGAGACCCGGGCACCGGCGTGCAGCGCAATCCCTTGTCGCGCCAGCTCGCGCGTGAAGAAGCGGCGCACCGACGCGTTGTGAGAGGGCAGCAGCACCGGGGCGGCGGTGGCGATCGCGACGCGGAACAGGCCGGCGTGGGCCCCGAGCCGCGCGCGGGCGCGGAAGGCGAGCGCGAGCGCGACCTCCACGCCGGCCGCGCCGCCGCCGACCACCAGCAGGCGGCAGGGACGCGGGCTCGCGGCGAGATCCTCGAGCAGCGCCAGCCAGTGCGCGAGGAAGCGGTCTATCGGTTTCACCGCGACGCCGTGCTCGCGCGCGCCCGCGATGGCGTCGAGCGCCGGGCGCGAGCCGATGTTGATCGACGCCCAGTCGTAGGCGAGCGTGCCGCGCCCGGCGATGCGCACGGTCCGGCGCTCCGGGTCGAGCGCGTCGACCTCGGCGTGCAGCAGGCGCACGCCGTTCGCCTCGCACAGCGGGCGCAGATCGATGTGGCAGTCGTCGAAACCGTAGTGTCCGGCCACCAGTCCGGGCAGCATGCCGGAGTAGGGCGTGTGCACGTCGCGGGTGACCAGCGTGATGCCGAGCCCCGGCAGCGGGCGCATGCCGAAGGCGCGCACGACGGCCACGTGGCTGTGGCCGCCGCCGATCAGCAGCAGTTCGCGCTCGCGCGGGGCGGCGGGGTGGGGGGCGTGGGTGTGCATATGGGGCGCGACCTTAGCCGCTCGTGGCGCGGCGGGCAACGTGGCGCGGCCCGACGCTGCTAGAATGGCGACGTCTCCCCTGCGGTGGATCGAGCCCCGATGGACCTGGTTCCCTACGCGGTACCGTTTTTCCTGCTCGCGATTGTGCTCGAGTACGCGTGGGGCCGCGCGCGCGGCAACGACACCTATCGCCTGAACGACAGCATCAACAGTCTGAGTTGCGGCGTCCTCAGCACCACGATCAAGCTGCTCGGCCTCGACTTCGGGGGGCGGGTGTTCACGCTGGTCGAGCAGCACTGGGCGCTGGTGCGGCTCGATGCGCAGTCGCCGTGGACCTGGCTGCTGGCGCTGCTGCTCTACGACTTCTGCTACTACTGGTTCCACCGCATCAGCCACGAGCGCACGCTGTTCTGGGCCGCGCACGTGGTGCACCACCAGAGCGAGGAGTTCAACCTCACCACGGCGCTGCGCCAGACCAGCACCGGCTTCCTCGCGGGCTGGGTGTTCTACATCCCGTGCTTCGTGGCCGGCGTGCCCGCGGCGGTGTTCGTGACCGTGGCTTCGGCGCACCTGATCTACCAGTTCTGGATCCATTCGCGCCACATCCCGAAGCTCGGTCCGCTCGAGTGGGTGCTGGTCACGGCCTCGAACCACCGCGTGCACCACGCCCAGAACGCCGCCTATGTCGACCGCAACTACGGCGGGCTGCTGATCGTGTGGGACCGGCTGTTCGGCACCTTCGAGGAGGAGCGCGACGCGGAGCCGCCCGTCTACGGGATTCTCGGTCCGCTCGCGAGCTGGAACCCGCTGTGGGCGAACCTGCACATCTACGCGCAGATGCTGCGCGACGCGTGGCACACGGCGCGCCGCGGCGACAAGCTGCGCGTGCTGGTCTCGCGCACCGGCTGGCGCCCGGCCGACGTCGCGGCACGCTTCCCGGTCGTGAAGCGCCCGCTCGCGGAGTTCCGCCGCTACGATCCGCCGCTCTCGCGCGCGACGGCGTGGTACGCGGGCGTGCAGTTCCTGGCGCTGCTGGCGTTCTCGCTGTGGCTGCTGCAGGCGGCGCCCGCGCTGGGCGAGGCGACCCGCGCGGCGCTGTTCGGCTACCTGCTGTTCGGCCTGGTCGCCGTCGGTTCCCTGCTCGAGCAGGTGGCGCGCGGCCGGGCGCTGGAGCGGCTGCGCCTCGCGCTGACGCTCGGCGTCGCGCTGCTCCTGGCGGCGAGCGGCGCGAGCGCGTGGACGCTGGCGGGCGGCGTTATCGCCTACCTGCTCGGCTCGATCGTGCTGCTCGCGCGCGCCTCTGCCGCGCCCGCGCCGGCGTAGAGGGCGAGGCGCGTCCTGCCGACTGGTCTATGCTCGTGGGTGGGGCGGAAGGCCGCCCGACAACACGATGCGGTGCCCAGCCGATGAAATTGCGCGGTTCCATAGCCCAGCGGCTCACTCTGTACATGGTCGGCCTCGCGATGGCGGGGGCGGTGGTCGCGGCCGCCGCGCTGATCTGGCGGGAATACCGCACGGTCAGGGAGGACGTCCTCGAGCGGGCGCTGCTGATCGCCGAGCCGAGCGTGGTCAACGAACGCGCCGTGCGCGAGCGCGACGTGCTGGTCATCAGCGAGCTGCTGGGGCGCTTCGTCGCGCTGCCGGGAGTGAAGTACGCGGCGGTGCGCGACGCCGACGGCAAGGAGATGCTGGCGCGGCGCGCCTCGGGCGACGCCGCCTACCCGGAAGCCGATTTCGCGCTGGCGCGCCGCGGCGTGGCAGCCTTCGACCGCGGCGTGGTGACGCAGGAGCGGCAGGCGGGGCGCGAGCGCTTCAGCGACCTCACGGTGCCGGTGTTCGCGCGTGCCGCGCAGTCGCCGCCGGCCGGGGCCGGCACGGCGGGCAGCCGTTACCTGGTCGGCTACTACCACCTGCGCATCAGCCTCGACGAGTTGTGGCGCTCCGTGCAGGGCTTCGCGCTGCGCGCGGCGCTCGGCTGCGCGCTCTTCGTGGCGTGTGCGAGCCTGCTCACGCTGCGCGTCACGCGGCGCATCTCGGCGCCGCTGCGCGGGCTCGAGCAGCTGGTCGAGCAGGTGTCCGCCGGCAATCTCGAGCAGAAGCTGGTCGTCAAGGGCGGCGGCGAGCTCGACCGCATCACCTCGATGATCAACGCCCTGATCTCGGAGCTGCACACCTACAAGCTGCAGACCGACACCAGCAACGTGCTGCTGACGCGGAAGGTGGACGAGCGCACCGAGGAGCTCTCGCGGCGCAACGAGGAGCTGAACCGCGCGGTGCAGCAGGTCACGCAGAGCAAGGAGCAGCTGCACAAGCTCGCCTACTACGACAGCCTCACCGCGCTGCCCAACCGGCGGCTGTTCATCGAGCAGCTCGACGTGCTGCTGCGGTTGACGAAGCGCGAGCAGCGGTTGGTGGCGCTGCTGTTCGTCGATCTCGACAATTTCAAGCGCATCAACGACTCGCTCGGGCACGCGGCGGGCGACGTGCTGCTGCGGGAAGTGGCGGCCAGGCTGTCGCGATGCCTGCGCATCAGCGATTTCCTCGCCGTCGGCTCCGCAGGTGCCGAGACCGGCCCGAGCGTCGCGCGGCTCGGCGGCGACGAGTTCACCGTCGTGCTCAGCAACATCGACCGTCCCGAGAGCGCCGGACGGGTGGCCGAGCGGCTGCTGCAGTCGCTGCGCACGCCGATGCTGATCGAGGGCCACGAGCTGGTGGTCACGCCGAGCATCGGCATCGCGCTGGCGCCGGACCACGCCGATTCCGTGAGCGAGCTGCTGAAGCTCGCCGACACCGCGATGTACCACGCGAAGGCGGCCGGCAAGAACGGCTACGCGTATTACTCCCCGGAGATGAGCGGCAGCGGCGTGGGGCGCCTGAAGCTCGAGGCGGAGCTGCGCCGGGCGCTGGAGCGCCGCGAGCTGGTCCTGCACTACCAGCCGCAGGTGCGGGTCGAGACCGGCGAGATCGTCGGCGCCGAGGCGCTCGTGCGCTGGAACCACCCCGAGCGCGGCCTCGTGCCGCCGGGGCAGTTCATTCCGCTCGCCGAGGAGATGGGGCTGATCGTCGAGCTCGGCGCCTGGGCCGTGGTCGAGGCCTGCGGCCAGTTGCGCGCCTTCCAGCGCCAGGGGCTGGCGCCGCCCAAGATATCGGTCAACGTGTCCAGCCTGCAGTTCAACGCCGCCTTCACCAGCCTGGTGCAGCGCACCATCGAGGACTTCGGCATCGACCCCGGCCTGCTCGAGCTGGAGCTGACGGAAGGCGTGCTGATGAGCAACGCCGAGGCCTCCATCAAGTCGCTGCACGACCTGAAGCGCCTCGGCGTGAGCCTGTCGGTCGACGATTTCGGCACCGGGTACTCCTCGCTCAGCTACCTCAGCGAGTTCCCGCTGGACGAGCTGAAGATCGACCGCAGTTTCGTTATCGCCTTCGACAACGGCCCGCGCAGCGCGAGCCTGGTGAGCGCGATCATCGCGATGGGCAAGAGCCTGAACCTGCGCCTGGTCGCTGAGGGCGTGGACTCCGGCCCCCAGTACCGCTTCCTGCGCGAGGCGGGCGTGGACGTGATCCAGGGCTTCCTGTTCAGCAAGCCCGTGCCCGCCGACGAATTCGCCCGCCTGCTCGGCAGCAACCGCTTCGCCGAGCAGATCCGCAGCCTCGACCGCGAGGCGGCCTGAGCCGCGCACGTCCGTTCCGTGACGGGCGTCGCGCAACCGGTGCTTGACGGATTGGTGCGCGCCGCGACCCTCGTCTATATTGCAGAGTGATGCGCTGTCTGCATTGCCCACGGGACGATCGATGTCGAAGGTGCTCAAGGCGAGGCCGGGTTACTTCCACGCCGCTGCGAAGCAGGCGCGCATTCCCGTGACGGCGCTCAGGGTCGGCATGCGCGTCGTCGAGCTCGATCGCCCCTGGACCGAGACGCCGTTCGTGTTCCAGGGCTTCCGGCTCGAGAACGTGCAGCAGATCGCGGAAGTCGCCCAGTACTGCAGCGAGGTCGTGGTCGAGTACGCCGAGGACGAGTGGGTCCCCGCGGCCCGGCACGCGGTGCTCGACGCCCCGGTGCGCCGGCGCCACGCCTGGGCCGCGAACGCGCCCTCGGTCAAGGCCTACGAGAGCGCCGGGCGCCTGCAGGAGGACGCACGCGCGCTGACGCGCAGCATCATGGACGACGTGCGCCTCGGGCGCGCGATCAACGTGAAGGAAGTGAAGAGCACGGTCTCCGCCGCGGTCAGGAACGTGCTCGACAGTCCCGACGCCGTGCTGTGGCTGTCGCGCATCCGCCACCGCGATTCCTATACCTCGGAGCACTGCGTCAACGTGGGGCTGCTCGCGATCAACTTCGGGCGCCATCTCGGCTACAGCGAGGAGGACCTGAACACGATCGGCGTCGCCGCGATGCTGCACGACGTGGGCAAGACGCTCACGCCGCTCGAGGTGCTGAACAAGGAAGGCGCGCTGACGGTGCAGGAGTTCGAGCTCATGAAGGCCCACACCACCGAGGGTCGCAATATCCTGATGGCGCA
>CAYXJM010000031.1:2559-12717 GCA_964465455.1 uncultured Klebsiella sp. | reverse complement strand
CTGCGTGCGGCGCTGCGCGCCGATCACTTCGTCGCCCGCTATGGCGGCGAGGAATTCGTCCTGCTGCTGCCGGGCCTGCGCTCACCCGAGGCCGAGCAGGACCTGGAGAGATTGCGCGCCGCGCTGGAGAGCGTGCCAGTGGCGCACGCAGACCAGCTCATCACGGTCACCGGCTCCTTCGGCCTCGCCGAATTCCACCCCGGCGACCCCGCCGAACGCGTGTTCATGCGCGCCGACGCCGCGCTGTACCGGGCCAAGAGCGAGGGACGCAACCGCGTGTGCGTCTACGAGGACGACAGCGGCACCGTGGTGCCGTGACGGCGCGCACCAACGCCCGCGCCGCCCGGACGGGCGTGGACGATCAGGCCGGGCTCACGTAGAACTGCTGCGCCCACTTGCGGAAACGCGCGATCGGGCCGTCGCCGTCGCAGAGGTTCGGCCTGTCGACGTAGATCTTGTTCTCCCAGATCGGGATGTCGTCGGTGAACTGGCGGTTCACTTCCTTCACGAAAGCCTGCCCGATGCGGTCGACCCTGGGGTCACGCGCCGGGTTTCGGTACCAGACGTGATTGTGCTGCTCCGAGGTCTCGGCATCGACCGGCGCCGTGGTCGTGACCATGCAGATGTCCACCAGCGTCCGGTAGCGCACTACCGCGAACCCGAAGCCCGCGGTGTCCGTGTTCAGCGTCCCCTCCACCGGCCCCTGCGAGCTCGGGAACTTCTGCGTGCTCTTCATGATCATCGCCGGACCGTCGAAGCGGAACTCGTCGTAGTGCGCTTGACCCGGATGCTGGTGGATGGTGACGAAGTGCGCGGCGTCAGCGGTGTTCTCCGCCATCTCCTGCAGGCAGGTGCGGATGGTGTGCCCGGTGCTGAACGGGCCGACGAACTCCGGGTTGCTGCACTCGGGCACCTCGGGCAGCTCGTAGGTCGGCGCGACGCCCTGCGGGTGGTACCAGGCCATCACCACGCCGTGGCGCTCGAGCACCGGGTAGGTCGGCAGGCAGGCGTTTTCGTTCAGGCGCCGGGCGTAGTCTATCTCCGCGACGCGCCCCTCGCCGGTGAAGCGCCACTTGTGGAACGGGCACTCGATCAGGTTGCCGACCACCTTGCCGCCCACGGCGATGTTGGCGCCGAGGTGCGGGCAATAGGCGTCCTGCAGGTGCGCCGCGCCGTCCTCGTCGCGCCACAGCGCGAGGTTGCGGCCGAAATAGCGCACGGGGCGGACTTCCCCCGCCGACAGGTCGGCCGAGTAGCCGACGTGGAACCAGCCGTAGGGAATCGGAAACGGGAAGCGGCTCATGCGAGGACCCTCTTCTGGACGGGAGGTCGGGCCGCGCCGGCTTAGGCCGGGCGGCCCGGTGTCGCTGCATTCTAGGGAGGCTCCCGTCGAAGTGTCAAAAAAAGATTTCAATGCAACTGTTTTGTAATTTTGCAGCCGCCCTTGTGGGCCGGCGGGTGCCCCCGTACCCTGTGCAGCCCCGAGCAGCGCCGGCCCGCCATGAGCAACGACACCGCCGACCACACCGGCCACCCTTTCGACACCCTGACCCCCGAGGCCGTGATCGACGCGATCGAGAGCACGGGGCGCACCTCGGACCTGCGCATCTTCCCGCTCAACAGCTACGAGAACCGGGTCTACCAGGTCGGGATCGAGGGCGGCGCGCCGCTCATCGTGAAGTTCTACCGCCCCGAGCGCTGGAGCGACGAGGCGATCCGCGAGGAGCACGCGTTCACGCGCGAGCTGCTCGAAGCGGAGCTGCCCGTGGTTGCGCCGCTGGCCGACGCGGGCGGCGCCACGCTGCTGCGCTTCGGCGGATTCCGCTTCGCGCTGTTCCCGCGCGTCGGCGGGCACGTGCCCGACCTCGACCAGCCCGAGCAGCTGCTGTCGCTGGGTCGCATCCTCGGTCGCATGCACGCCATCGGCGCGAGCCGGCCCTTCGCGCATCGCCCGCGCGTCGACATCGAGAGCTACGCCGAGGCCAGCTGGCGCTTCGTCGAGACGCACTTCATTCCGCCCGACCTCGCCGCCGCCTACCGCAGCCTGTGCGAGGCCCTGGTGCAGCGACTACGCGAGCGCTACCGCCCCGACGAGGCGACGCTGATCCGCACCCATGGCGACCTGCACCCGGGGAACATCCTCGTCCGCGACGGCGCGCTGTGCCTGGTGGACCTCGACGATTGCCGCAGCGCCCCGGCGATGCAGGACCTGTGGATGCTGCTCTCGGGCGACCGTCACGCACGGCTCGCGCAGCTCGCCGAGATCGTCGACGGCTACGAGGAATTCCACGACTTCCCCGCCGAGCAGCTGCCGTTGATCGAATCGCTGCGCACGCTGCGCCTGATGCACTACGCCGCGTGGCTGGCGGCGCGCTGGCACGACCCGGCCTTCCCGCGCCACTTCCCGTGGTTCAACACGCCGCGCTACTGGTCCGATCACATCCTGGAACTGCGCGAGCAGCTCGCGGCGCTCGACGAGGAGCCGCTGGCGCTGCAGCGCTGGTGAGCCCCGTTGCGGCGCCGCCCGGGTCCGGCGCGCTGGCGCGGTCGGTCTGCCGGGCGTATGGTGAGCGCGTCCGCGCACGATGCCTCGCTCCGTATGGAGGAACGCTGCCATGAGAGTCCATGCCCTCTCGCTGCTGCTCCTGTTCTGCCTCGTTGCACCGCCCGCACCCGCGACAGACACCACCACCGTGCCCCTGTTCGACGGCCTCGGCGCCCACACGCGCACCGTGAGCACGCGCTCGCCGCAAGCGCAGCGCTATTTCGACCAGGGCATGGCGTTCCTGTACGCCTTCAACCACGACGAGGCGATCCGCTCCTTCGCCCGTGCCGCCCGACTCGACCCCGACTGCGCGATGGCGCACTGGGGTGTGGCGCTCGCCAACGGCCCGCACATCAACAACACCGTCGTGCCGCCCGAGCGCGCCGCTGCCGCCTGGGCAGCCCTCGGCCGGGCACGCACTGCCAGCGCTTCCGCCAGCCCCGTCGAGCGCGCGCTGATCGAGGCCCTCGCCGCGCGCTACGCCGAACCGCAGCCCGAGGACCGCAGCGCGCTCGACCGCGCCTACGCCGAGGCCATGCGCCGCGTCTGGCAGGCTCACCCGGGCGACGCGGACGTCGGTGCGCTGTTCGCCGAAGCCCTCGCCGATCTGCGGCCCTGGGACCTGTGGACGCCCGCGGGCCAGGCACAGCCCGGGACGGAGGAACTGATCGCGACGCTCGATGCCGTGATTGCGCTGGATGCGGATCACCCGCTGGCCAATCACCTCTACATCCATGCCGTCGAGGCCTCGCCGGAGCCCGGGCGCGCCGATGCGGCCGCCGATCGCCTGCGTTTCCTGCAGCCCGGCCTCGGGCACATGGTGCACATGCCCTCCCACATCGACGTGCGTCGCGGGCGCTGGCAGCAGGCGATCGAGGCGAACGCGCGCGCCATCGCGGCCGATCGCCGCTACACCGCCCGCTCGCCCGAGCAGCAGTTCTACCGCCTGTACATGGCGCACAACCACCACATGCTGGCGTACGCGGCGATGATGAACGGCCAGAGCCGGCTCGCTCTCGCCACGATGCGGGAGATGGTCGCCGACATTCCGCCGGAGTTCTTCCGCGCCAATCCCTGGGCAGACGGCATGATGGCGATGCCGCTCGAAGTGATGATGCGCTTCGGGATGTGGCAGCAGATCCTCGTCGAGCCCGAATTCCCCGACTACGTACCGTTCTCGCGCGCGCTGCGTCATTACGCGCGGGCCGTCGCGCTGGCAGCCACCGGCGACCTGGACGGCGCCCGCCGCGAAGAGACCGCATTCCGCGCCGCGCGCGCGGGCGTGCCCGCTACCACCACCTTCGGCAACAACGCGGCGGCCGATCTGCTCGACGTGGCCGAACGCCTGATGGGAGGCGAGCTCAGGTACCGCGCGGGCGAGACCGATGCCGGGCTCGCGCTGCTGGCCGACGCCGTGGCGCACGAGGATCGCCTGCGCTACGACGAACCGCCGGGCTGGATCCAGCCGGTGCGCCACCCCTACGGGGCCGCACTGTTGCAGGCCGGAAGGATCGCGCAGGCGGAGGCGGTGTTCCGCGAGGACCAGCGTCGCCAGCCCGGCAACGGCTGGGGACTCTACGGCCTGATGCGCGCGCTGGAACTCCAGGGCCGGCAGGCGGAAGCCGACGCCGTGGAGCAGGAATTCGACCGCGTCTGGGCGAATGCCGACATTCGGATCAAGTCGCCGTGCCTCTGTCTGCCTGGCGTCTAGCAACTTCCCAGCCAGAGCAGTCAATTCGCGTTAACCGACCGGCCTTGCACATTACAAATGAGTAACTTCTCCCCAAATGGGGGCGAGTCCTGTTACTGATTTACCCATTTTGTTGAATAATTCGCGGACTATTCGGGTGCGTTTCAGACGAGGCGCAACTAACCTTGTGACCCCGGAATCCTGTTGCCCACATTACAGGGCGCTTCTGCCCACCAATTCGAGGACCATCTGCACATGATCAGTTCCACCACCCTCCGTCTTGCGCTGAAACTCGCCCCGGCCCTGGCCGCAACCGCACTGCTCGCCGCGCCCGGCAGCGCCAGCGCCGCGACCACCTCGGGCGACGCGTTCGGCATCTGCAAGGAGAAGGTTCGCGCGACTTTCGGCGAAGAGGTCCGCACCAAGCTCAAGCGCATCAAGGAGCGCGGCAACTACATCGTGGAGATCAAGGTCTCCGGCGTGGGCGACAAGCCGTTCACCGCGAAGTGCGAAGTGGCCCGCGACGGCACGCTGAGCTCCTTCGAGCACGACGGTCCCGCCAAGTAAGACCGCAGGGGCCGGGACGCTGCCAGCGCCCCGGCCCCGCTCCTGCCTCTCACGGCACTGCGGGCACGGTCCCGCGCATCCCCCGGCCGCCGATCCCCCATACCGTCATCAATCCAGCCACGCCGGCACCGGCAGCTGCTTGCGTCGCAGGAATGACGGATTGAACAGCTTGCTGCGGTAGCGGGTACCGTTGTCGCACAGGATGGTGACGACGGTGTGCCCTGGCCCCAGTTCGCGCGCCAGCCGCACCGCGCCTGCGATGTTGACCGCGGTGGATCCCCCGAGGCAGAGCCCCTCGTGCTGCAGCAGGTCGAAGACGTAGGGCAGCGCTTCGGTGTCCGACACCTGGCAGGCGAAATCCGGCGTGAAGCCCGCGAGGTTGCCGGTGAGACGCGACTGCCCGATCCCCTCGGTGATCGACTCGCCCGTGACACGCAACTCGCCGTGCGCGTAGTAGTTGTAGAGCGCCGCGCCACCGGGATCGGCCAGGCCGATGCGCACGCCCGGCTTCTGCGCGCGCAGGTACTCGGCGACGCCGGCCAGCGTGCCCCCGGTCCCGACCGAGCAGATGAAGCCGTCGACCCGTCCCCCGGTCTGCTCCCAGATCTCCCGCCCCGTGGTGTCGCGGTGGATCGCGCGGTTCGCCGTGTTGTCGAACTGGTTGGCCCATAGCGCACCCTGCGGCTCGCGCGCCGCGTACTCTTCGGCGAGCCGGCCCGAGATCTTCACGTAATGGTTGTGGTCCGCGGCGGGTACCGCGGGTACGAGCTTGAGCTCCGCGCCACAGAGCATCAGCATCTCGATCTTCTCCGGACTCTGCGTCTCGGGGATCACGATCGTCGTGCGGTAGCCGAGCGCGTTGCCCAGCAGGCTGAGCCCGATGCCGGTATTGCCCGCCGTGCCCTCGACGATGCGCCCGCCGGGGCGCAGCACGCCGCGGCGCTCGGCGTCGCGGATGATGCCGAGCGCGGTGCGGTCCTTGACCGAGCCGCCGGGGTTCATGAATTCCGCCTTCCCGAGGATCTCGCAGCCGGTCAGCGCCGAAGCGTGCCGCAGGCGCACCAGCGGCGTGTTGCCGATCAGGTCCGCAAGTCCGTTGCTGTTCGCCATGGCGCTCCCCGGAGGTTCCGACTGGGGCGCAACTATACCCGCTCCGGCACTGCGCCGGCCACGACGCGCAACCGCGCGAGCGCACCCGGCTCGGCCGCGAAAACCCCGTGTTCGCAGATCAGCCCGCTGACCAGCCGCGCCGGCGTCACGTCGAAGGCGAAGTTCGCCGCGCGGCTCGCGAGCGGTGCGTGGCGCACGCTGCGCAGGACGCCGTCGGCACCGGCTCCCTCGAGAAGCAGCACCTCGCTCGCGTCGCGCTCCTCGATCTCGATCTCGCGCACCCCGTCGGATATCGTCCAGTCGATGGTCGAGCACGGCAGCGCCACGTAGAACGGCACGCCGTTGTCGGCGGCGGCGAGCGCCTTCTGGTAGGTGCCGATCTTGTTGCACACGTCGCCCGCGCGCGTGGTGCGGTCGCTGCCCACGATGCAGACGTCGACCAGCCCGCGCTGCATCAGGTGGCCGGCGCAGTTGTCGACGACGACGCTGTGCGCGATGCCGCCCTCGCCGAGCTCCCACGCGGTGAGCCGTGCGCCCTGGTTGCGCGGGCGCGTCTCGTCCACCCAGACGTGGACCGCGATCCCCGCGGCGGCGGCGCGGTACACCGGCGCGAGCGCCGTGCCCCAGGCGCCGGTCGCGAGCCAGCCGGCGTTGCAGTGCGTGAGCACGTTCAGCACGCCACGCTCGCGCACGCGCGGCGTGTCGGCGAGCGCGCTCAGGATGCCGAGGCCGTGCCCGGCGATCCGCGCGCAGCACTCGTACTCGGAGCGTTGCAGCGCCAGCACGCGCGCCGCGGCCGCATCGGCACGCGCTGCCACGGGCGTCGCGCGCAGCACGGCCCGCAGGTCGTCGACCGCCCAGCGCAGGTTCACTGCGGTGGGCCGGCTAGCCACGAGCAGGGCGGCCGCCGCGGCAAGCGCGGCGTCGCCCGGATCGGCGCGCGCCGCGAAGGCCATGCCGGCCGCGGCGACCAGCCCGATCAGCGGCGCGCCGCGCACGTTCATGTCGCGGATCAGCCGCGCGCAATCGTCCGCGCAGGCGGGCTGCAGATAGCGCTGCTCGAACGGCAGGCGCGTCTGGTCCAGCACCGACAGCGCACAGCGCGCGGCGTCGAACACGAAGGCGGGGGATCGTTCCCAGCCGGGCAAGGCGCTCATCGGATCTCCTTCAGAATGCAACGAACCACACGACGCCGACCACCACCGCGACCGCGATGAGGTTCAGCCCGAAGCCCGCGCGCATCATCGCCGGCAGCGCCACCCAGCCCGTGCCGTAGGCGATCGCATTGGGCGGCGTGGCCACCGGCAGCATGAAGCCGCAACTGCCCGCCAGCGTGGCGACCATGAACAGCGGCAGGACCTCGATGCCGCGCGCGTTGGCGAGTCCCGCGAGCACCGGCATCATCGCCGTGGCCGCCGCCGTGTTGCTGGTCAGCTCGCCGCTGAAGACGATCGCGAGCGCGAGCACCGCGACGATCAGGGTCACCGGCACCGCATCGAGCCCGGACACCCACTGCGCGATCGGCGCATCGGCGCCCGAGGCGGTGATCGCGGCGGCGAGGCTGAGCCCGCCGCCGAAGAGCAGCAGGATGTCCCAGGGGATGCCGCGCGCGGTGTCCCAGTCGAGCAGGCGCTCGCCCTCCAGGCCCCTGGCCGGCAGCACGAACAGCAGCAGCGCCCCGATCAGGGCGATGACGCCGTCGTCGAGCCCGGCGAGTCCGAAGCCGCTCGCCAGCTGGGGGCGCAGCATCCAGCCCAGCGCCACCAGCAGGAACACTGCGCCGGTGCGCCGCTCGGCGGCGCTGGGCGGCCCCAGCCGCGCGCGCTGCGCCCCGAGCTCCGCCTCGCCCGCCGCGAACCCCGCCGCGGGCAGGCGGAAGGCGGCGAAGCACAGCCACAGCCAGGTGAGCGGCAGCAGCACCACGATCACCGGCACGCCGACGCGCATCCACGCGAGCATCGTCAGGTCGACGCCGTAGTGCGTGCGCAGGTAGCCGGACATGATCAGGTTGGGCGGCGTGCCGATCGGGGTGCCCATCCCGCCGATGGATGCCGCGTAGGCAATGCCGAGCATCAGGGCGGCGCCGAAGGCGCGGGTGCCCTCCTCGTCGGCGCCTGCGCGCTGCTCGCGGCAGGTCTGCAGCACGCTGATGCCGATCGGCGCCAGCATCATCATCGTGGCGGTATTCGACAGCCACATCGACACCAGCGCGGTGACCAGCATGAAGCCGCCGACCAGCCGCCGCGGCCCCGCCCCCACCGCCACCAGCATCGCCAGCGCGATGCGCCGGTGCAGCCCGCAACGCTGCAGCGCCAGCCCGAGCATGAAGCCGCCCATGAACAGGAACACGATGCTGTTGGCGTAGGGAGCAGCGGCCGCGCCGAAGCCGATCGAGGTCGCGAGCGGCAGCACCACCAGCGGCAACAGCGCGGTCGCGGCCAGCGGCACGGCTTCCGTCATCCACCACAGCGCCATCCAGAGCGCGAGCCCCAGCACCACGCGGGCGTCGTGCGCCATCCCGCCGCCGCCGAGCGCAAGCCAGCACGCGGCGGCCAGTGGCCCGGCGAACAATCCCGCGTGGCCGAGCAGCCGCTGAAATCCCGTTATCTTGCGCATCGCGTCACCCCCGCGGGGCGCGAGTATAGCGAAGCGCTAAGGCCGGCCGCGGGGACCGGACAGTACCCTCCTCAATGGGTGAGCGCGCGGCGGTGCATGGCGTTCACGGACTGGCGGCAACTCTCCATCCACAGCGGCCAGTCGCTCGGCAGCATGTGGTACAGCCGCTCCTCGAGGTAAAGGCGCTCGCGGCAGGGCAGCCGCCCGAGCGCCCGGTCGGCCGCATCGAACCGGCGCACCACCTCGCGCCAGAGCAGCGGGTCGGCGCAGTGCTGCGCCCAGATGATCGCGTTGTGCAGGGGCTTGAAGATGTCCGGCGTCATTTTTCCGTGCTCCTTGCGCTGGGCGAGGAGCTGGAATCAAATTTGATGCCATGTAGAATCTGGATTGAATACGAATTACATTCCATTGTTTTTAAAGATTTTATTTATCGCCTGATTCGCGGCAGCCGGGTCCCCCGGCGTGTCATGATGTCGTCACCGGCCCGCGTCGCCGACCCATCCGGGTCAGGCTCGGCGGAACGTCATCATGTATAGCCGAATTCCGCGCCGCCTGCGCGAACTCAGGACAGATCGCGCTTGCGCACCACCTGGTCGTCGACCAGGCGCACATGCCGCCGCGCCACGTAGCTGTAGATCACCGGCACCACGAACAGCGTGAACAGCGTGCCGACCAGCATGCCGAAGGTGATCACGATGCCGATCGAGATGCGCGCCTGCGCGCCGGCCCCGCTGGCAAAGAGCAGCGGCATGACGCCGAATACCATCGCCGCGGTCGTCATCAGGATGGGGCGCAGCCGCACCGACGCCGCCTCGATCACGGCGTCCACCGCGCCCGCGTCGCGGATCTCCTGCTGGCGGTTGGCGAAGTCGACGATCAGGATGCCGTGCTTGCTGATCAGCCCGATCAGGGTCAGCAGGCCGATCTGCGTGTAGATGTTCATCGTCGCCATGCCGAGCGCGAGCGGCACCAGCGCGCCGCACACGGACAGCGGCACGCTGACCAGCACGGTCAGTGGGTCGCTGAAGCTCTCGAACTGCGCCGCCAGCACCAGGAAGATCAGCACGAAGGAGAACAGGAACGTGAACAGCAGCACGTTGCCTTCGGTCATGAACTGGCGCGACTGGCCGACGTAATCGGCGCGAAAGCCCGCCGGCAGCAGGCTGCGGCCGGTCTCCTCGAACCAGTCGATGCCCTGCCCCAGCGACACGCCCGGCGCCATCATGGCGCCGACGGTCGCGGAGTTGAGCTGCTGGAACTCGGTGAGCTTGTTGGGGCGGTTCTCGCGCGCCTGCGACACCACGGCGGACAGCGGCACCAGCTCGCCGCTGCCGCTGCGCAGGTAGTAGGTGTCGAGCATGTCGGCCGAGAGCCGGTACTCGCGCTCGAGCTGCAGGATCACCTCGTAGCTGCGGCTGTCCAGGCTGAGGCGCGAGGACCCGTTCTCGTTCAGGAAGGTCGAGAGCGTGCTGCCGATCGCGGCAACGTCGATGCCGAGTTGCGCGGCCTTGTCGCGGTCGATGTCCAGCCGCACCTCGGGCTTGTCGAAGCGGAGCTCCGACTCGGCGTAAACGAACAGGCCACTCTCGCGCGCCTTGCGCTCGACGTCCTTGGCCACCTGGTACAGCAG
>CAYXJM010000031.1:0-2459 GCA_964465455.1 uncultured Klebsiella sp. | reverse complement strand
ACAGGCCACTCTCGCGCGCCTTGCGCTCGACGTCCTTGGCCACCTGGTACAGCAGCTCGTAGGAGCCGGTGCCTGAGACCACGAACTTGATCGGCAGGTCGGGCGAGGCGCCCGGTATCGAGGGCATGTTGAAGGCGTTGATGCGCAGGCCGCTCACGCGCGCGAGCCGCGCGGTCAGATCCTGCTGCACCTCCTGGGCAGCGCGCTCGCGCTCCTCGAACGGCTTGAGCTCGACCATGCCGAAGAAACTGTTGGTGCCCATCGCCCCGTTGACGAAGAAGTGCTGCGCGGTCTCGGGAATCTCCTCGACGATCTGCTCGACCTGCTCCACGAAGGCCAGCGTGTGCTCGATCGTGCTGTTCAGCGGGCCAGACCCGACGACGTACACGTGACCGGTGTCCTCCTGCGGCGCCAGTTCCTGCGGCACGGCGCGGAAAAGGAAGAACAGGCTGACGAAGATGGCCGCCGCGAACACCAGCACCACGGGCCGGTTCGCGAGCGTGCGCTCGAGCAGGCGACGGTAGCGCAGCTTCAACGCCTCGAAGTTGCGGTCCAGCAGTGCCACGAAGCGCGACGACGAGCTCTCGTGGCGCAGCAGCCGGCTGCACATCATCGGCGACAGGGTCAGCGCCACCACGCCCGAAACGATCACCGCGCCCGCCAGCGTGAAGGCGAACTCGATGAAGAGCTTCCCGGTGAGCCCGCCCAGGAATCCGATCGGGGCATACACCGCAGCCAGGGTCAGCGTCATCACGATGACCGGGAACGCGATCTCGCGCGCGCCGGTCAGCGCTGCGGCCAGCGGCTCCATGCCTTCCTCGATGTGGCGCTGGATGTTCTCGACAACCACGATCGCGTCGTCGACCACCAGCCCGATCGCGAGCACCATCGCGAGCAGCGTGAGCAGGTTCACCGAGAAACCCAGCCACAGCATCAGCGAGAGCACCCCGATCAGGGACAGGGGAATCGTCACCACGGGCACGATCACCGAGCGCAGCGAGCCGAGGAACAGGAAGATGATCAGGATCACGATCAGGCTGGCCTCGACCAGGGTCTTGACGACCTCGTCGATCGATTCCCTGATCGTCTTCGTGCCGTCGTAGACCACCTCTGCACGCATACCCTCGGGCAGCTGGCTCACGATGCCCGGCATCATCGCGTGCACGTTGCGACCCACTTCGAGCGGGTTCGCCGTGATCGCGGGGTTGATGCCGACGAAGACCGCGACGCGACCGTCGTGGCTCACCCGCGAGTCGTAGTTCTCCGCGCCCATCTCCACGCGCGCCACGTCGCCCAGGCGTACCACCGAGGCGCCGTCACGCTTGAGCACCAGCCGGCGGAATCCCTCGGCATCGCGGATCACCGTCTGCGGGTTGAGGTAGAACTGGACGTAGTCGCTGCGGATGTTGCCCGCGGCGCTCTGCACGTTGTTGCGCGCGACGGCCTGCTCGACGTCGGCCGCCGAGAGCCCGAAGGCCGCAAGGCGCGCGGGGTCGAGCCACACGCGCATCGCGAACGTGCTGCCGCCGTCGATGCGGGCCTCGCCCACGCCCTTGACCGTGCTCAGCAGGGGTTGCACCACGCGGTCGAGGTAATCGGTGATCTGCTGCGGGGTCAGCACCTCGCTCGAGAACGAAAGAAACATCAGCACGTTGCCGCCGGAGCCGGTTTCCTTCTGCACCACCGGGGCCTCGGCATCGCGCGGCAGCTTGCGCCGCTCCTCCTCGACCTTGCCGCTGATGTCGGCAAAGGCGGCGTCCACGTCGTGACCGGGCTGCAGGTGCGCGGAAATCCGCGACAGGCCGTCCTCGCTGTGCGCCACGATGTAGTCGATCCCCTCCGCCTTCGCGAGCGCCCGCTCCAGCGGGCGGGTGATGAAGCCCTGCATCAGGTCGGCGTTGGCGCCGGGATAGAGCGTGGTCACGTTGATTACCGGGTAGGTGACCTCGGGGTATTCGCGCAGGCTCAGGCTGTCGAAGGCGCGCAGCCCGAGGATCACGATCAGCAGGCTGACGACGGTGGCCAGCACGGGCCGCCGGATGAAGGTGTCAGTGAAATTCATCGCGAGAGCTGGACGCTGTTGTCGATGGTGACGACGGTGCCGGCGTCGAGTTTCAGCGCCCCGGCCGTCACGACCTGCTCACCGGCGGCGACCCCGTCCGTCACGGCCACGCGCCCGCCGTGGCGCTGCCCGAGCTTGACATAGTGGCGCGTGACCGCGAGCTCCCTGCCCCCGTCCTTGCCCTCACGCTCCGCGACGACGAACACCGAGTCGCCATAGAGGTTGTAACTCACCGCCGTCTCGGGAACCGTCACGACCTCGACCGGTTCGCCCACGATGACCTCGACGCTCACGAACATGCCCGGCAGCAGCACGCTGGCCGTGTTCGGCACGCGCGCGCGAACCAGCACGTTGCGCGTATTGCCGTCGACCTTGGCGTCGATCGCGCTCACGTGGC
>CAYXJM010000030.1:0-12849 GCA_964465455.1 uncultured Klebsiella sp. | reverse complement strand
CGCGAAGGCGGATACATTGAGGCGTGCAACGACGTCAGGCGACCGGCGTCGCGGGAAACCGGCGAGGAAACGCGCATGAAGCTGCTGGTGGCAATCGACCTGTCGGAGTCGTCCGCAGCCGTCGTCGACGCGGCGCGATCGCTTGCCGGAAGGACGGGCGCCGCGCTGACGTTGCTGCATGTCGCCGCGCCCGAGCCTTACTTCGTCGGCTACGACGTGGACCCGCCCGTCATGCGCGACGCGCTGGCCGCACGCTTCCACCGCGAACACCGGGAATTGCAGGCGATCGGGCAAAGCCTGCGCGACGAGGGGTTCGCGTGCACGCCGATCCTGGCGCAGGGCGCCACGGCGGAAACCATCCTGCGCGAGGCGGACCACACGGCGGCCGACATGATCGTGATCGGTTCCCACGGCAAGGGCGTGATGAAGCGCCTGGTGCTGGGGAGCGTCAGTGAGGGCGTGCTGCGAGAGGCCAGGGTACCCGTCCTCGTGGTGCCGGCATCGGTCACGGCGACGGCGCGCGATTCGGCGGGCTGAGCGCGCAGGCCCCGGATGCGCGACCCGGCGGCAAGCCGGAGCAGGCGCGCTTGCGCCTCGCGTGCCGGAGGCCATAATGGCGCTCCGGCTGACGCTGTAACGAGATTCCCGATGAACGCAGTCAAATCCCCGAAAATCGTCGCCCCGGCGCTCGACAGGACCAGCGAGAGCTGTGCCCGCCTGGCCGACGCGCTGCGCGTCAGCGATGCCCCCGACGCCGTGCTGGACGAAGTGCGCGCGTGCATCGAGAGCGCGACGGAACTGCTGCGGGCGCACGCGCGTCCCGGGCCGCACTCGCAGTCCGTGCTGGATCACACGACCGCCGAGTTCTTCAGCGCCCACCTGCTCGACCCGCAGGAGGTGATGCCGTTCAGCCCGGTGATCGGGCGTCTGAACCCGGTGTCGCCGCGGCTCGAGTTCCACGCGGTCGGCAACCGCATCGAGGGGCGCGGCGTCTTCCCGGTGCGCTTCGTGGGCGCACCGCAGACGGTGCACGGCGGCATGGTCGCGACGGCGCTCGACGAACTCATGGGCCTGGTGAACTTCCTGAACGGCGCCGGGGCGTTCACCGGCACGATGACCGTGCGCTACCACCGCCCGACGCCGATCGAGCGCGAGCTCACCTTCCTCGGCGAGATGGTGGAAGCGGATGGCCGCAAGGTGAAGTCTCGCGCCGAGATCCGTTGCGACGGGGAATTGACGGCCTCCGCCGAGGGCCTGTTCATCCGCCCGCGCCGGGCCGATTTCCGCCCGGGCGAAGAGCAGGGAAGCGGGGCCGCGCCGCCGTGAGCGACTGGACGCTGGACGGCAAGACCGTGCTGATCACCGGCGCCACCGGGGGCATCGGGCTCGCGGCCGCCGTCGCGCTGGCGCGCCAGGGCGCGCAGCTCGTGCTGGTCGGACGCAACCAGGCGCGCGGGCTGGACGCGATCTCCGAGATCCGCCGCCGCGCCGGCAGCGACCGCGCCGAATTCCTGCGCGCGGACTTCGCCTCGCTTGCGGAGGTGCGGCGCCTCGCGCTCGCCTTCGTGGCCGAGGAAAGGCCTCTGCACGTGCTGATCAACAACGCGGGCACGATGAACACCTCGCGCCGGCTCACCGTCGACGGCTTCGAGGAGATGTTCGCCGTCAACCACCTCGCGCACTTCCTGCTCACGCGGCTGCTGCTGCCGCGGCTGCAGGAGTGCGCGCCCGCGCGCATCGTGCACGTGGCCTCCAACGCGCACGCCTTCTGCAAGGGAATGCGCTGGCACGACCTTTCGCACGAGCGCGGCTTTTCCGCGTTTCCGGCCTACGGCCACTCGAAGCTAGCGAACATCCTGTTCTCCGGCGAGCTCGCGCGGCGCCTGCGCGGCAGCGGGGTCACCTCCAACGCGCTGCACCCCGGCGCGGTCGCCTCCGGGATCGGCACGAACAACGGCGTCGCCGGGCGCGTGGTGCCGCTGCTGCTGAAGCCCTTCTTCCGCTCGCCGGCCAAGGGTGCGGAGACCGCGGTCTATCTCGCCTCGGCCGCCGAGGTGGACGGCGTCACGGGCAAGTATTTCCTCGATTCGAAGCCCGTGGATCCGAAGCCCTGGGCGCTGGACACGAATGCGGCGGGGCGGTTGTGGGTGACGAGCGAGAAGCTGCTGGGAGAGCTGTTGCAGTCGTGAGGCGATACGGGTGCGGTTCGTGCGCGGGCGCGAGGCGCGGGTTGCGGGTTTGGGACCGGAGGTATTGATGAAGTACGCGAGCGTGGAAGAGGGACGCAAGGCACGGGGGCTGCGCCTGGTGCTCAGCCAGGGCGTGCCGGGTCCGTGGGGCGAGGCGGCGAAGGCCATGTTCCGCGTGAAGGGCCTCGACTTCCTCGCGATCGCGCAGGAGGGCGGCGGCGAGAACGCGGCGCTGCGCGACTGGACCGGCCAGGTCTCCGCTCCGGTGGCGGTGTGGGAGGACGAGCCGCCGCGCACCGACTCTCTCGACATCCTGTTCCTGGCCGAGCGTCTCGCGCCGTCGCCTCGGCTGATCCCGGAGGACATGGAGCAGCGGGTGCGGATGTTCGGCATCGCGCGCGAGATCATCGGCCGGCGCGGTCTCGGCTGGATGCGGCGCATCATGATCTTCGCGCCGATGATCCGCTCCGGCCGCGCGCCCGAGGGGATCCGCGGCATGGCCACGCGCTACGGCTACCGCGAGGACCTGGCCGACAGCGCCCCGGCCGAGGTGGTGCGGATCCTCGAGTTCCTCACCCGGACGCTGGAACAGCAGCTCGCGCGCGGCAGCCGTTACCTGGTCGGCGACGCGCTGACGGCCGCCGACGTCTACTGGGCCGCGTTCTCGAATATCGTCAGTCCGATGCCGCCGGCACAGTGCCCGATGCCGGATTTCCTGCGCGCCGCCTACGGCGACACCGGCCCCGTGGTCGCCGCCGCGGTGAGCCCCGTGCTGCTCGCGCACCGCGACTTCGTGTTCTCCGAGCACATCGGCCTGCCGATGGACTTCCTGCCCACGGCGTGACCCGCCCGCGGGCGGGTTCAGGCGGCGAGGAAGCGGTACAGCCAGCAGATCACCGTCAGCACCTGCACCACGAACAGCGTGAAGCGCAGCATCACGGCCGGCAGGCTGGTCGAAATCATGTGCGCGACGCTCTGGCCGATGCGCGCGCCCAGCAGGATCAGCGCGCCCGAGTCGGTGACCGCGGTCTGCTGGCTGACGATCGCGAAGAGCAGCAGGGCGAGGTAAAGGGGAATGTTCTCGTAGCAGTTGGCGTGCACGCGCACCAGGCGCTGGCCGAAGCCGGGCACGTCGCTGCCGTCGGGAGCGAAGGTGTTGGCGGCCTTCTTCTGCGTCGCCGCGACGTAGATCCTGAAGCCCGCGAGCAGGAGCAGCACGATCACCTGCCAGCTCGCGAGACCGAGAAGGGCACATTGGGTATTCGACATGGTGTTGCCTCTGGACGATTATTGTTGAACGGCGCGTCGAGCGTAGCAGATCGCGCACGGTCCGGGCATCACGTCGATGCCCGGTGAACACAGGCGGCGGCACGACATGAAACAATCGCTCCTCGTCTTCGCGCTGCTGCTGGTCGCGGCCGTCGCCGCGCTGCTCGTGGTCGGCCCCGGCCGGGTGGAGCGCAACCTGAACCGCATCGAGCCCGCGGCGTCGGGCGGCACGGTCGACGTGCGCGCGGCGGCGCTGCACCGTTCGCTGTTCGTGGCGGACCTGCACGCGGACAGCCTGATGTGGGCGCGGGACTTCCTCGCCCGCGGCGAACGCGGCCACGTCGACCTGCCGCGGCTGCAGGAAGGCAACGTGGCGCTGCAGGTGCTCACGACCGTGACGCGCTCGCCGCACGGGCTCAACTACGTGAGCAACGCGACCGATGCGCGCGACGACATCACGCTGCTCGCGCTGGTGCAGCTCTGGCCCCCTCGCACGTGGCATTCGCTCGCGGAGCGCGCGCTCT
Source organism: uncultured Klebsiella sp. (assembly GCA_964465455.1). Taxonomy (GTDB): domain Bacteria; phylum Pseudomonadota; class Gammaproteobacteria; order Pseudomonadales; family UBA5518; genus UBA5518. Next base: position 8,867 of record CAYXJM010000030.1, on the reverse strand, counting down.
ACCAGGCGGCGCGGCTCGACGGTTTCGTCGCGCGCGCCGAGGGGCAGCTGGCGGTCCTGCGCAACCGTGCGGACCTGGAGGCGCTCGTCGCGCGGCGGGCGGCGGGCGAGCGGGTGGTCGGCGTCGTGCTCGGTACCGAGGGCTCGCACGCGCTCGACGGCCGGCTGGAGAACATCGGCCGCCTGCACGCGGCGGGTTTCCGCATCATGGGGCTGCAGCACTTCTTCGACAACGAGCTCGGCGGCTCGCTGCACGGCACCTCGGGCGCGGGGCTCAGCGACTTCGGGCGCGCGGCGGTGGCCGAGATGGTGCGCCGGCACATCGTCATCGACGTCGCGCACTCCTCGCCCGCGGTGGTCGAGGACGTGCTCGCCGCGACCGACGCGCCGCTGCTGGTGAGCCACACGGGCACCTACGGGCATTGTCCGGGCCCGCGCAACATCCCGGATGCGCTGATGCAGCGCATCGCGGTGCGCGGCGGGCTGGTGGGTATCGGATTCTGGGCCGAGGCGGTGTGCGACGCGAGCCCCGCCGGCATCGCGGCGGCCCTCGAGGCGGCGGTCGCACTGCTCGGCGAGGACGCCGTGGCGCTGGGTTCCGATTTCGACGGCGCGGTCACCACCACGATCGATGCCGCGGGCCTGCCCGCGATCACCGCGGCGTTGCTCGCGCGCGGCATGGACGAGCGGCGAATCGCGAAGATCATGGGGGGCAATGTGCGCGAGTTCCTGCTGCGCGGCCTGCCGCCCGCATCCTGAACGGGAGATCACCGCGATGCTCCGCTGGGAATGGCTGCCCTTCGACGCGCTCGACGCCCGCGCGCTGTACGCGATCATGGCCGCGCGCGAGGAGGTCTTCGTGGTCGAGCAGCGCTGCGCCTATCTCGACGCCGACGGACGCGACCCGGCGGCCTGGCACCTGGTCGGCCGGGGTGCGCAGGGCGAGGTCGCGGCCTACCTGCGGGTGCTGCTGCCCGGGGCGCGCTTTGCCGAGCATTCCATAGGGCGCGTGCTGACGACGGCGGCGTACCGGGGGAGGGGGCTCGGGCGCGAATTGATGCAGCGCGGACTCGCGCAGGTGGCGGAGCAATTCGGCGCCGTTCCTGTCCGCATCGCCGCGCAGGCGCACCTGGCGGATTTCTACGGCTCGCTGGGTTTCGTCGCGGTGGGCGAGCCCTACGACGAGGACGGCATCCGCCACATCGACATGCTGCGTGCAGCGGTCTAGGGCCGCGTTTTTCGGTCGATGCGGGAGTTTCTCAGGGCCAGATGCCGCCGTGCAGCGCGGGTTCGGGTGCCGCGGCGCGCCGCGACAGCGCGGTTGCGAGGCCCGCCAGCAGCACGTTGCGCAACTCGCGCGGATCGATGATCTCGTCGTAGGCCAGCGTGTCGCCGGCGCTCCAGGCGCCGCTCGACTGCGCCTCCTGCATGCGGCGGCGGCCCTCGGCGTCCAGGCCCGCGGCCTCGGCGCCGCCGGCGGCGGGCATGCCGCCGAGCGAGATGCCGGGGAATGCGACCGAGAGCGTCTGCCCGTCGAAGGGGTTCATCGCCATGATCGAGCTGCCGAAGCCGTAGGCCTTGCGCAGCGTCACGTGCAGCTTCGGCACGCGCAGGCGCGACTGCGCCATGAACATGCGCGCGGCGGCGCGCAGTGTCCCGTTGCGCTCCGCCTTGCTGCCCGAGAGGATGCCCGGGTTGTCGGCCAGGAAGATCACCGGGATGTTGAAGGCATCGGCGAGCTGCAGGAAGCGCGCGGCCTTGTCCGCGGCATCGCGGTCGACCGAGCCGGCGAGGAATGTCGGCTGGTTGGCGACCACCGCCACCGTCTCGCCGCCGAGGCGTCCGAGTGTCGTGAGCAACGAGCGCCCGAACAGGGGCTGCAGTTCCAGCGTCTCGCCCTCGTCCAGCAACAGGCGTACGACGGCTCGCATGTCGTAGGGACGCTGCGCATCGCGTGGCACCAGGTCGAGGATACCGTCGAGGTGCCGTGGCCCGGTGTCGCCGCCGCTGCGCGCGGGTGGCCACGCCCACGCGCTCGCGGGCATCAGCGCGAGGTAGGCGCGCACCAGTGCGAACGCCGCCGCCTCGTCGGGAACCACGTTGTGCACGACGCCGCTCTGGCTGGCGTGCATGCGCGCGCCGCCGAGGTCGTCCTTGCTCACCGTCTCGCCGGTGGCCGCGGCCACCAGCGCCGGCCCCGCAGCGAAGATCGTGGCCTTCTCGAGCATTATCACGAGATCGCTCAGCAGCGCCGTGATGGCGCCGTGCCCCGCCGACGAACCGGTGATCACCGCGATGCTGGGCACCACGCCCGACAGGCGCGCCAGTTCCTGCATGTCGTTCGGCGCATAGGGGTGGCGCGACAGCGCGTTGCTGGCCCGCTCACCGGCGCCGTCGAGCAGCATGACCAGCGGCACGCGTTCCTGCCGCGCGAGGCGCGCGAAGCGCAGGCGCTTGGCGTGGGTCGCGAAGCCGATCGAGCCGCCCTGGACCGAGAAGTCCTCGGCGCCGACCACGACGGGGCGCCCGTCGATGCGCGCCACCCCGCCGACCAGGGCATCGGCCGGGGCCGCGGGCAGCTCGCCGTGGGGGAGCCCGCCGGCCAGCGTGCCGAGCTCCACGAAGCTGCCGGGGTCGCACAGCGCCGCGATCTGCTCGCGCGCATTCAGGCGACCGGCGGCGCGCAGCTTCGCCAGGCGCGTCTCGCCGCCCATGGCGCGGCCGGCCGCGATGCGCGCGTGGAATTCCGCGAGCAGCGGCGCCCAGTCCTCGGGAACGTCGGCGGCGTCCATCAGTGCAGGTTGTGCGTGGTGATGAACGCGTGGCGCACGTCCTTCTTCAGGACCTTCTCGGTGGCGTTGCGCGGCAGGGGTTCCTGCGTGAAGGCGACGTAGCGGGGGACCTTGAACGCCGCCAGGCGGGCGGCGAGGAACTGCCGCACGGCCTCCTCGTCCATGCTTCCCGCCTGCTTCAGGCGCAACACGACCGCGAGCTCCTCGCCCCACTGGTCGTCGGGCACGCCGAAGGCGGTCGTTTCCAGCACCTCGGGGCAGTCCATGAGCACCTTTTCGACCTCGAGCGGATAGATGTTCTCGCCGCCGCGGATCACCATGTCCTTGGCGCGGTCCGTCAGGTACAGGTAGCCGTCGGCATCGAGATAGCCGATGTCGCCGCTGTTGAACCAGCCGTCGCGGAACTCCCTGGCGTTCGCGTCCGGGCGGTTCCAGTATTCCTTGATCAGCGTCACGCTGCGCACCCAGATGTGTCCCGGTTCGCCGGGCGGCACCTCGTTGCCGTCGTCGTCGCGGAAGCTGAGGTCGATCACGGGCTGCACGAAGCCCGAGCTGCCCATGTGCTCGTGGAAGGCGTTGCCGGCGAAGGAGCTGCCGAGCGCGTTGGTCTCGGTCATGCCCCAGCCGGTGCCGGGGCAGGAGTTGTCGATCTTCCTCTGCATCAGCAGGCCGATCTTCGGCGGCGTGGCCGCGCCGCCGGCCCCGATGTTGAACAGGCTGCCGGTGTCGTACTGCGCGAACAGCGGCGATTCGAGCAGTTCCATGATCATCGACGGGGCGCCGGTCAGCACCGTGATGCGCTCGTCCTGGATCAGGCGCAGCGCCGGTTCGACGTCCCACTTGTACATGATCACGATGCGCCGTCCCCCGCGCAGCGAGGTCAGGAACACCGCGTAGCAGCCGCTCACGTGGAAGAGCGGCACCGCGAGCAGGCTGCTCGGCGCGAAGCCCTTCTGCATCATCGCGCCGAAGAGCTCCTGGTTGGCCAGCGCGGTGGCGATCCCCGAGCACTCGAAGCACATGATCGCCTGGCACACCGCGCGGTGTGTCGAGACGGCGCCCTTGGGCTTGCCGGTGGTGCCCGAGGTGTAGGCGATCACCGCGATGTCCTCGGGCCCGATGTCCACCTCGGGCAGGGGCGCATTCGCGGCGCCGTCGAGGTACTGCTCGAGACCGAGCGAGCCCGGCGGCAACGGCTCCGCGCCCGGGCGCGCCACGATCAGCTGCATCCCTAGGGCGCCGGCGCGTGGCGCGAGGTAATCGTGACGCTGGCGGTCGCAGAAGACCGTCGTGGCGCCGGCGTCGGTCAGCGCGAACTCGAGCTCCTCCGCGCGGCCCCAGCTGTTCAGCGGCACCACGGTCGCGCCCGCGCTGGTGATGCCGACGTAGGCGGCCATCCACTCGGGGTAGTTGCGCATCGCGATCGCGACGCGGTCGCCCTTGCGCACGCCGCTGCGGTGCAGCAGCTGGTGCGCGATCGAGTCGGCCATGCCGAGCAGCCGCGCGAAGCTCCAGCGCTCGCCCTCGAAGACCACGAATTCCTTGTCGCCGTGCTGGTAGGCGGGGGCGAACAGCTCGCGCATGTTGCGCGGCGCGTTGCGGAACACGCGCAGGGGCTGCCCGTCGACCGTCTCGGTGACCAGCTCGTAGGGCGCGCCGGGCCCGGTGATCTGGGCGTAGGCGGCGTCGAATTTCTGCTTGTTGGGATCCACGGGGGCCTCCGGGCAATGGCGGGAGCGGGGCATTATAAGGAGAGGCGGCACCGTCACAAACCTCCGCAGCGCGGATTTGTAGGCGTGCGGGGGCCATCTGTTATAGTCGGCCCTCCCGAGGCGTGCGATACGACGACAAACAACAGGAGGTCCGGGTGGTGATGAATGCGCAGGAAATTTCCGACCGGCTGGAGATCAACGATCTGCTGATCGACTACTGCAGCGCGGTCGACGCCAAGACTTTCGAGGAATTCGACCGCATCTTCACGCCCGATGCGCTGATCGATTACACCGCGCTCGGCGGCATCCGCGGCGGGGTCGCCGAGATCAAGGAGTACCTGGGGCGCGTGATGCCGTATTTCGGGGCCACGCAGCACCTGATCGCCAACAGTCGCGTGTGGCTGGAGGGCGACACGGCGCGAGCGCGCACCATGTGCCACAACCCCATGGAGATACCGCTGCCGGATGGCGGCACGCAGGTCGCGTTCTACGGGCTGTGGTACGTCGACCGGCTGGTGCGCACCGCCGCGGGCTGGCGCATCGCCGAGCGCGTCGAGGAGCGCAGTTACGACTTCAACGTGCCGGCCAGGTTCAAGTCGTTCAGCGAATAGGCCGCGCACCGGGAGGGACCATGCAATTCACGCTCTCGGTCGGCTTCTGTCCGGCCGACTGGTACGTCCCGCTGGCGCGCGCGGCCGAGGCCGCGGGCTGGGACGCGGTCGCGGTCCCGGACGGCCTGTTCTATTACGAGAAGACCTCGACCGCCTATCCCTACAGTGCGGACGGCAGCCGCTTCTGGGCGCCGGACACGCCGTTCCTCGATCCGTGGGTGGTGATCGCGACGATGGCGGGCGCCACCGAGCGCATCCGTTTCTATCCCTCGGTGCTGAAGCTGGCCGTGCGCGACCCGCTGCTGGTCGCAAAGGAGCTCAGCTCCTGCGCGGTGCTGACCGGCGAGCGTGTGGCGCTCGGCGTCGGGCTGAGCCCGTGGCCGGAGGACTTCGAAGTGCTGCGCGAGGAGTGGGCGCAGCGCGGGCTGCGCTCGGCGGAGATGATCGAGATCATCCGCAAGCTGCTCCGCGGGGGAATGCAGGAGCACCGCGGGCGTTTCTACGAGTTTCCGCGGCTGCAGATCGCGCCGGTGCCGCGCGCGCCGGTGCCGGTGTACATCGGAGGTCTCGTCGAGCCGGTGCTCAGGCGCGCCGCGCGCATCGGGGACGGCTACATCGGCTGGGAGAATCCGCGCTGCTCGCTCGACGACATCGCGCAGATGATCCGCCGCATCGAGGGCTATCGCCGCGACTACGACCGCACGGGGGCCTTCGAGTACAAGTTCATGCCGTACAGCGTCGCGGCGGACACGCGCCAGCGCCTCGCGGACGCGGGCGTGACGGACCTGATCTGCGCGCCGTGGCTGGAGAGCGCCGGGGTGCAGGCCGGCCTGGCCGCACGGCTGGAGGCGGTCGCGCGCTTCGGCGACGAGGTCATCGCGCGTTCCCGTTGAGTCGCCGGTTCATTTGAGGAGTGGAGTATCGATGCGCAGATTCGAAGGCAAGGTAGTGATGGTGACGGGGGCGGGCTCGGGCATCGGGCGCGCGACGGCGGTGCGCTTCGCGAGCGAGGGTGCGCGCGTCTCGGCGAGCGACGTGAACGCCGAGGGGCTCGCCGGGACGATGGCCATGCTGGCGGGCACAGGCCACCATTCCCGGATCCTCGACGTCTCGCAGCCCCAGGAATGCCGCGACGCCGTGGCCGCGACGGTCGCGGCCAGCGGGCGCCTCGACGTGCTCTGCAACATCGCCGGTTTCGCAGGGGCCTATCACCTGCACGAGGTCAGCGACGAATTCTGGAACCGCATGATCGCGGTCAACCTCTCGGGGGTGTTCTTCATGTGCCAGGCCGCCATGCCGCACCTGCTCGAGACGCGGGGCAACATCGTGAACATGGCCTCCAGCGCCGCGATCGTCGGCCAGATCTACAACTCGGTCTACTGCGCCAGCAAGGGCGGGGTGAACCTGCTGACCAAGGCGCTCGCGGTGGAATTCGCCACGCGCGGCGTTCGCGTCAACGCGGTCTGCCCCGGTGCCGTCAACACGCCGCTGTCGCGCGGCTTCCGCATGCCCGCGGATCCCGAGCTGCCGGTGTTCGCGCGCCTGCGCTCGCTGGTGGAGCCGGTCGCGGAGGCCGAGGAGGTCGCCGCCGCCGTGGCCTACCTCGCCAGCGACGAGGCGCGCTTCATCACCGGCGATTCGCTGACCATCGACGGCGGCCAGACGGTGAGCTGAGATGGGACGCCGGCCGCCCTCGGGGGAATTCGCGGGACGCTGGGCCCCGGGCTACAGCGACGAGGGCCTGCGCACCAAGCTCGCACGCCACGCGAAGACGGCCGGGCGCGAGGTGGTCGAGAAGGTGCTGTGGCTCTACTACGCCTCGCGGCGCCCCGACGTGCCGCGCTGGGCCAAGCTCACCATCTACGGCGCACTGGCCTATTTCATCATGCCACTGGATGCGATTCCCGATTTCACGCCGCTCGCGGGCTACGGCGACGACCTCGGCGTGCTCACGGCGGCGCTGCTCACGGTGGCGTACTACGTCGACGACGAGGTCAAGGCGAAGGCGCGGCACCGGCTCGTGAAGTGGTTCGGCGTCGCACCCGGGCAGCAGAGGGAGGACTGAGCCATGCATCCTTCGGTGCACGCGCGACACGCTCCGGACAAGCCGGCCTACGTCATGGCCGGCAGCGGCACCGTGGTGAGCTACGCGCAACTCGAGGAGCGCAGCCTGCGCTGCGCGCAGCTGCTGCGCGGGCTGGGACTCGGCGTCGGCGACACCGTCGCGATCTGCATGGACAACAACCCGCGCTATTTCGAGCTGTGCTGGGCCGCGCAGCGCAGCGGTCTCTACTACACCTGCGTGTCGAACCGGCTCACCGCCGCCGAGATCGCCTACATCGTGCGCGACAGCGGGGCGCGCGCGCTGTTCCTCTCGGTGTCGCAGCGCGCCGTGGCCGCCGAACTGGCGCAGGCACTGGCCGACATCGAGCGCTTCTCGGTCGACGGCAGCATCAACGGATACATGGACTACGAGAGCACGCGCGACCGTTTTCCCGCCGAAGCGGTCGCCGACGAGACCGCGGGCGCCGACATGCTGTATTCCTCGGGCACGACCGGTCGCCCCAAGGGCATCCGCGTGGCGCTGAGCGGGCTGGCGCCCGACGCGCCGTCGCCGCTGCTGCAGATCATCGGCGGCCACTATGGTTTCGGCGAGGACACGGTTTACCTCTCGCCGGCGCCGCTCTATCACGCCGCGCCGCTGCGCTTCTGCATGACCGTGCAGCGCTGCGGCGGCACCGTGATCGTGATGGAGAGATTCGACCCCGAGTGGGCGCTCGCGCTGATCGAGCAGTACCGTGTCACGCACTCGCAGTGGGTGCCGACGATGTTCGTGCGCATGCTGAAGCTGCCCGCCGAGGCGCGCTGCCGCCACGACCTCTCGAGCCACCGCGTGGCGATCCACGCCGCGGCGCCGTGTCCGCGCCAGGTCAAGCGCGCGATGATCGACTGGTGGGGCCCGATCGTGCGCGAGTACTACGCCGGGAGCGAGGGCAACGGGCTCTGCGCGATCGACAGCAAGGACTGGCTGAGCCACGAGGGTTCGGTCGGACGCCCCGTCTTCGGCGTGCCGCACGTGCTCGACGCAGACGGGCGCGAACTGCCACCGGGGCAGGAGGGAACGATCTATTTCTCCGACGGCGTGGAGTTCGTGTACCACAACGACCCGGCAAAGACCGCGGAGAGCCGGAACGCCCTCGGCTGGACGACGCTCGGCGACATCGGCTACCTCGATGCGGACGGCTTCCTCTACCTGACCGACCGCAAGGCGAACGTCATCATCTCGGGTGGCGTGAACATCTACCCGCAGGAGACCGAGAACCTGCTCGTGACGCACCCCAGGGTGATGGACGTCGCCGTGATCGGCGTGCCCGACGAGGAATTCGGCGAGGCGGTCAAGGCGGTGGTGCAGCCGGTCGACATGAACGATGCCGGTCCCGCGCTCGAGCAGGAACTGATCGATTTCTGCCGAGCGCACCTCAGCCACATCAAGTGCCCGCACTCGGTCGACTTCGAACCCGAACTGCCGCGCCACCCGACCGGCAAGCTGCTGAAGCGCCTGCTGCGCGATCGCTACTGGACAGGACACGAGTCACGCATCGTATGAACACCACGAAGTCCCGCACCCTCCAGGTCGACGGCAGCCTGCTGGTTTCCAACCCGTCCGACGCCGGTCCGCTCGCGCGCCAGCTCGAGGACCTCGGCTACGACGGCGTCTACACCTTCGAGGGACGCCACGATCCCTTCCTGCCG
>CAYXJM010000029.1:0-13169 GCA_964465455.1 uncultured Klebsiella sp. | reverse complement strand
CGGCGAGCTGCCAGCACGTGCACGGCGGCATGGGGCACGACCGCGACTACCCGCTATGGCGCTACGCGATCTGGTCGCGGCACAACGAACTGGTGCACGGCGGCGCCAGCCGCTGCTTCGAGGCGATCGGCGCCGAGATCGCGCGCGCGCCGGCGGCCGCCGCGCTCTGAACACACCGCGTCACGGGACGGATACGGACAGGATCATCCGCAGCCCCACGGCTGCACGGAGCAGGCCGGAGATGTGGCGTGGCGCACCGAAGCAGTGCGCGCGCGCGCCGAAACGGATCACTGCTCCCAGTCGAAGCGGGGCAGGCGGTCGAAGGCCATGCGCAGACCCTCGTTCCAGGTTTTCTGCAGCGTCTCGAACATCGCCGACTGCGGCTTCAGCAGCAGCCGCCGGTCGATGCTCAGGCTGTCGGCGCGGTAGATAAGCAGTTCGACCGGCGGGCCGACGGAGATGTTCGAGCGCATCGTCGAGTCCTCCGATACCAGCGCGCAGCGCGCCGCGTCCTCCAGCGAGGTCTGCGGGGTCACGATGCGGTCGAGGATCGGCTTGCCGTACTTGGTCTCGCCTATCTGCAGGTAGGGCGTCTCGTCCGAGGTGGAAATGTAGTTGCCCTGCGGGTAGATCAGGTAGATCTCGTGCTCCCCGAGCCCGATCTGCCCGCCCAGGATGAAGCTCGCCTCGACGTTCACGCCGCTCTTCTTCATCACCTCGGGGTGCTCGTTCTGCACCCGCACGCTGATCTCGCCGACGTAGTGCGCGGCGTCGAAGGGGAAGTGCACCGAATTGAGGCTGACGGGCGCCTCGGGATCGGACAGGTCGCGGCGCAGCGCGTTCACCACCGCCTGGCTGGTCGCGAGGTTCCCGGCCGACAGCAGCACGAAGACGCGCCCTTCCGTGAGCTGGAAGGTATGCATCTTGCTATAGACGCTTACGTAGTCCACGCCCGCATTGGTGCGTGAATCCGAGGCGAACACGAGTCCGTCCTCGACCTTGATCGCGAGACAGTAAGTCATGCGCAAGCGGTTCCCTGAAGTCGCTGTCCCGGCGCTCCCGCCGGGCCGGCGCAGATTGTGGCGGCGAATCGCGAATCGATCCAGCACATTCGACGCCTGCGCGCCGCCGCGCGGGACCACGGTGGGGGCATCATGAGCATTTCCTGGCGCGACTACCCGGTGGCGGGCCTGCACGACGAACTGGTCGGTCCGCGCGGGCGCATACGCGAGCCCGCGCGGCGCCTGTGCCAGCACCTGCGCAAGCTCGGCGACGGCGACCTGCACGAGCGCCGTGCCGCGGCCGAGGCGGCGATACAGGTGATGGGCATCACCTTCACGGTGTACTCGCAGGAGGAAGGCTCCATCGACCGTGCCTGGCCCTTCGACATCATTCCGCGCGTGATCGCGCGCGAGGAGTGGCAGCGCATCGAGGCCGGGCTGCGCCAGCGCGTGCGCGCGCTCAACCACTTCATCGACGACGTCTACCACGGGCAGCGCATCGTGAAGGACGGCGTGTTCCCGGCCGACGTGCTGGCCGACTCGGTGAACTTCCGCCCGCAGTGCGTGGGCATCGATCCGCCGCTGGGTGTCTGGGCGCACATCTGCGGCTCGGACCTCGTGCGCGACCGCGACGGCACCGTTTACGTGCTCGAGGACAACCTGCGCGTGCCCTCGGGCGTGTCCTACATGCTCGAGAACCGCCAGGTCATGAAGCGCGTGTTCCCGGAGCTGTTCGAGGAGAACAACATCCTGCCGGTCGACGACTACCCCTCGCAGCTCTACGACATGCTGGCCTCGCTGTCGCCGCGCAGCCGCGCGCGGCCGCAGATCGTGGTGCTGACGCCCGGCATCTACAACTCGGCCTATTTCGAGCATGCCTACCTGGCGCAGCAGATGGGTGCCGAGCTGGTCGAGGGGCGCGACCTCGTGGTCGGCGAGGACGACTGCGTCTACATGCGTGCGATCGAGGGGCTCGTGCGGGTAGACGTCGTGTATCGCCGTATCGACGACCTGTTCCTCGACCCCGAGGCATTCAATCCCGATTCGATGCTGGGCGTGCCGGGCCTGCTGCGGGCGTGGAAGGCCGGCAGGGTCGCGCTGGCGAACGCGCCCGGCGCCGGCGTGGCGGACGACAAGGTGGTCTACGCCTACGTGCCGAAGATGATCCGCTATTACCTCGGCGAGGAAGCGATCCTGCCGAACGTGCCCACCTACCTGTGCGTGGATGCGGCGGATCGCGCCTACGTGCTCGCGAACCTCGACAAGCTGGTGGTGAAGCCGGCCAACGAATCGGGCGGCTACGGCATGCTGATCGGGCCGCATGCGAGCAAGCGCGAACGCGCGCAGTTCGCGGAGCTCATCGTCAGGGATCCGCGCAATTACGTCGCCCAGCCCATGCTGACGCTCTCGACCGCGCCGACGCTGGTCGACGGGCACGTCGAGCCGCGCCACCTCGACCTCCGGCCGTTCATCCTCTCGGGCAGGGAGATCCACGTGACCAACGGCGGGCTGACGCGCGTGGCGCTGCGCAAGGGGTCCACCGTGGTCAATTCCTCGCAGGGCGGGGGCAGCAAGGACACCTGGATCGTGGACATGGGGGACAACTGATCATGCTGTCACGCGTGGCCGAGAGCATTTACTGGATGGCGCGCTACGTGGAGCGCGCCGAGAACACCGCGCGCCTGGTGATGGTCAACCTCAACGTCAGCCTCGACCTGCCGCGCGCGGTGCGACCGGGCTGGGACACGCTGGTCGAGATCACCGGGACCGGGACGCTGTTCCGCGAGCTGTACCGCCGCGGCGACGAGCGCGCGGTGACCGCCTTCCTCGTGGGCGACCTGCGCAACCCCGGATCGATGCTGAGCTCGCTGCGGGCGGCGCGCGAGAACGCGCGCACCATGCGCGACATCATTCCGCGCGAGGCCTGGGAGCAGCTGAACAGCCTCTACCAGGACGCGAAGCAGCAGGCCGGCGACGCACTGGTGCAGAGGCGCCGCTTCGATTACCTGAACCGCATCGTCGCCGGCTCGCAGACGCTCGCCGGCATCCTCTCGGGCGCGATGACACACGACGCCGGCTACGCCTTCCTGCGGGCGGGGCGCAGCCTCGAGCGGGCCGACATGACCACGCGCATCATCGACGTACGCTCGGCGGGGCTCCCCGGAGCCGTGAGCGGGGAGGCTCTGGCTGCCTACGCGAACCTGCAGTGGATGAGCGTGCTGAAGTCCCTGACCGCCTACCAGATGTACCGGCGCGAGATGCAGGTGCGCGTGCAGCGGGCCGAGGTGCTGCGCTTCCTGCTGCAGAACCCGCGCTTCCCGCGCGCCACGCGCTACTGCCTGGGGCAGGTCGAGGCAAGCCTCGCCCAGTTGCCGCGCAGCGACGCGCCGCTCCGGATCGCGCGGCGCGTCGGCGCGGAGCTCGAGCGCACGGACCTGGAACCGCTCGACCAGGCGGCCCTGCACGCCTACATCGACGAGCTGCAGCTCGGCATGGGCGAGATCCACGAGGCGATCGCCGCCACCTGGTTCCGCCACGAGCCGCGGCGCCGCGCCGCGCGCGCCGAGCCGGAGCCGTCGCTGGCCGCTGGCGCCTGAAACGGCGCCGCGCCGCTCACACGCGGCTCACGTCGACGCTGACCTGCAGGCGGTGATTGTCGCCGCCGCCGAAAACCACGCCGCGCAGCGGCGCGACGTCGGCGTAATCGCGCCCCCACGCGGTGACGACGTGGCGGGATCCCGCGACCTGGTCGTTGGTGGGGTCGAATTCGAACCAGCCCTCGCCGGGCGAATACACCGCGAACCACGCGTGCGAGGCGTCGGAGCCCACCAGCTTTTCGCGTCCCGGAGGCGGCAGCGTCTCGAGGTAGCCCGAGACGTAGCGTGCCGCGAAACCGGCCGAGCGCACGCAGGCGATCGCGAGGTGGGCGAAGTCCTGGCACACGCCGCGGCGGTGCGCGAGCACCTCGCAGACCGGCGTGCTGACGTCGCTGAACGTGGTGTCGTAGCGGAATTCCTGGAAGATCGACTGCGTCAGGGCCCTGACGGCGGACAGGAACGGACGGTCGCCGGCGAAGAAAGGCGCCGCGAAATCGCGCACCTCCGCGCCGGTCCCGGCCAGCGGCGAGGGCAGCACGAATTCGCGCGCGAGCAGCGTGTCGGCGTCGCGCTCGCGCGCGAGCATAGCCAGCACCTGGCTGCAGGTGTTGCCGAACTCGAGCTGCGAGCCGCCGCCGTCGCCCTCGCGCACGTCTACGAGGCTGCGCGCGGTGACCTCGAGGCTGCGGTGCGGGCTCTCGATCGCGAAGTGACAGGCGCGGTTGCCGAAATAGTCGCGGCGCTCGGTGAGCGCGACCGGTTGCGGTTCCACGACCACGTCCGCCTGCAGGCAGGTCTGGCGCAGCGTGTTGCGCGGCATCATGAAGGCGAGGTTGTGGCACTGCCCGACGGTGTCGTCGTAGTCGTAGCGCGTGCGGTGGGTGACGCGGTAGAGCATTACTCGAATCCCGGGTTCTGGCGCACCAGCTGCTGGCCGCCGCGCGCGTGCTCGAAGAACTTGGCCGTGAGCTGGTCGGAGGTCTCGCGCAGCAGGTGGTTCACGCGGCTGAACAGCTGGTCCAGCTCGCCGCGGGTGTGGCTGGCGGGATCCGGCGCGGCGAGCTCCGCGAGCTCGCTCAGGCGGATGCGGCTCACGGCCTCGAGCAGGTGGCGCTGCTCGCCCTCGAGCTCCAGCTGGCGCGACATGCTGCCCGGCAGCTCGGCGATGTGCTGCTGCAGGCGCTCGAGCTGGTACAGGATCGAGCGCGGATTGGTGGTGTCGATCAGCGCGAGCTCCAGCACGTCGCGCACGTTCAGGGACGCGCGGTAGCGCCGGCGGTAGGAGATCAGCGCCTCTATGGTCAGCAGCAGCGACTCCAGCACCACCGCTTCGTCGCCTTCCTCGAGCTGCTCGATCAGGATCGCGCGCGCGAGGTTGATGGTCTGGATGGCGCGCTCGAGGCGACGGCCCATGTCGATGAAGCGCCAGCCGAGGCCGCGGATCATGCTCTCGTGCACGATGCCGGCGAAGGACAGCAGGCTCGAGACGAGCGGGTCGAGCGCCTCCTCGGGCGCCGAGAAGAGCGCGCCCGCCAGCGTGCGCTCGAGCTGCTCGGTGTGGTCGCGGATGTCGTTGATCGTGCGTTGCGTGTCGGCCGACAGCAGTTCCTTGGTTTCCTCGGCGCTGGCGAGGAGCGCGTGGATGCAGCCGCCGATGCTGCCGCTGCGCTCGCGGTCGACGGTGACCGCGAGCAGCTCGGATTCCGGCCGCTCCAGCAGTCCCGGGTCGGCGAAGAAGCCCGGGTAGGTGCTGGTGAGCCGGGTCACGGCCTGCAGCAGGATGCGGCGCGCCTCCGGAGGCATCGCGCTGGCGCTGTTCAGCTGGATGAACACGGTGCGCATCAGGCGCAGGCCGTTCTCGGCGCGCTCGGCGTAGCGTCCCATCCAGTAGAGGTTCTCGACCACGCGGCTCGGCAGCGTGGTGTTCTCGAGCACCCCCGCGCCCTCGCGCGGCGAGGGCGGCGCCGGCAGCGCCTGTGCGTCGGGCTCCGTGGCGAGCACCCAGGTGTCCTTGCTGAGGGCGCCGATCTGGTTGGAGATCGTCACGGCCCGCTCGCTCGCGCCGACGCGCGTGAGTCCGCCGGGCAGGACGCGGTACGAGCCCTCGGCCGCCACCGCGAAGCTGCGCAACAGCGCGGGGCGCGAGACCATGCCCTCGCCGTCGAACACCGGCAGCAGCGACGGCGTCAGCCGCTCCTGGGCGACGAAGTGCTGCGGCGCGCGCCGCAACGCCTCCAGCAGCAGCCGGCGCGGCTCCTCGCCGAGTCCGGCCACCGCCACGCTGTGCCGGCCCGGGGCGCGGAACACCGGCTTCACGATCAGCCGGTCGACGTTCTCCAGCACGTAGGCGAGGTCGTCGGGCTCCCCGCACCACCACGTGCGCACGCTGCCGAGTTGCAGCTCGCGGCCGAGAAAGTGCCGCGCGATGGCCGGCAGGTAGCGCAGCAGCGCCGGCGTCTCCAGGATGCCCGAGCCGAGCGGGTTGGCCACCACGACGCGCCCGGCGCGCACCGCCTCGAGCAGGCCGGGCACGCCGAGCTGCGAGTCGCCCTTCAGCTCCACCGGGTCGCAGAAATAGTCGTCCACCCGGCGCAGGATCACGTCGACGCGCTTCAGGCCGTCGAGCGACTTCATCCAGATGCAGCCGCCGCGCGCGACCAGGTCGCCGCTCTGCACCAGCGGGAAGCCGAGGTGGTTGGCGAGGAAGGAGTGCTCGAAGTAGGTCTCGTTGTAGGCGCCCGGCGTCAGCAGCACGATGCGCGGCGTGGCGACCGCCGGCGCGAGGTCGATCAGCTTGCGGCGCAGCGCGTGGAAGAAGCCGCTCAGGCCGTGGACCTGGCTCTCGCGGAACAGGCTCGGCAGCACGCGGCTCGACACCGTGCGGTTCTCCAGCGCGTAGCCCGCGCCGCTCGGCGACTGCGCGCGGTCGGCCAGCACGCACATGCTGCCGTCGGCGCGCCGCACCAGGTCCACGGCGTGGACGATGAGCTCGTGCTCGCCCGGCAGCCGGATGCCGTGGCAGGCACGCAGGAAGCCCCGGTGCGCGAAGATCACCTCCGGCGGCACGATGCCGCGGCGGATCAGCTCGCGCTCGCCGTAGATGTCGCGCAGCACGAGGTTGAACAGCTCGGCGCGCTCGCGCAGGCCGGCCTCGATGCGGTTCCAGTCCTCGCTGTCGATCACCCACGGCACCAGGTCGAGCAGCCAGGTGCGGTCGCTGCGCGGATCGTCGTAGGCGTTGTAGGTGGCGCCGTCGTCGCGCAGGATGCGCACCGCCTTGTCGTGGCGCTGCCGCAATTCCGCCGCGCCCAGCCGCTCGATGCTGCCGAGCACGCTCTGCCACGCGGGCCTCACGCCGCGGTCGGGCGCGAGAATCTCGTCGTAAGCGCCCGCCGACGGTGGCGCGTCGTCGCCGGAGGTCTCGTTCGCGGGCCGTGCCGACATGCTCATCCGCGTTCCCTTCAGTCCATGTGCCTGCGCAGGTCCAGCGTGCAGGGGTATTCGTGCGTCGGCTCGGCCAGCGGCGGCGCCATGGTGCGCGGCTCGGCGTGCGCGTGGAAGGCGCGCAGCAGGCGCGAGCTCGGGTGCACCAGCTGGATGTCCGGCGTGTGGCCGTGCTCCCCGAAACGGCTCACGCGCCGGCACTCGGCCTCGAAGGCGTTGACCGGAAGCGTGTCGTAGCTGCGCCCGCCCGGGTGTGACACGTGGTAGGTGCAGCCACCGATCGAGCGCCCGTTCCAGGTGTCGATGATATCGAAGACCAGCGGCGAATGGATGCCGATGGTCGGGTGCAGCGCCGAGGGCGGCTGCCAGGCGCGGTAGCGCACGCCCGCGACGGCCTCGCCGTGACGACCGGTCGGGCGCAGCGGCACGTGGCGACCGTTGCAGGCCAGCACGTGGCGCCCGGGCGTCATGCCCGAGACCTTGACCTGCAGCCGCTCCACCGAGGAGTCGACGTAGCGCGCGGTGCCGAAGCTGCCGATCTCCTCGCCCAGCACGTGCCAGGGCTCGATGGCCCAGCGCAGCTCGAGGTGGATGTCGTCGAGCTCGAGCCGGCCGTAGTGCGGGAAGCGGAACTCCTCGAAGGGCAGCAGCCACTCGACGTCGAAGGGAAATCCCGCCTCGTTCAGCTCGCGCACCACCTCGCGCACGTCGGCCCACACGAAGTGCGGCAGCATGAAGCGGTCGTGCAGCGCCGTGCCCCAGCGCACCAGCGGCTTGCGGTAGGGCTGCGTCCAGAAGCGCGCCACCAGCGCGCGCAGCAGCAGCACCTGCACCAGCGCCATGCGCGCGTGCGGCGGCATCTCGAAGCCGCGGAACTCGAGCAGCCCCTGGCGGCCGCTCGCGGAACCCGGCGCATACAGCTTGTCGATGCAGAACTCCGAGCGGTGGGTGTTGCCGGTGATGTCGACGAGGAGGTTGCGCAGCAGGCGGTCGACCAGCCACGGCTGCTGCACCATGCCCCCGGGCATCTGCTGGAAGGCGATCTCCAGCTCGTAGAGCATCTCGGCGCGGCCCTCGTCGACGCGCGGCGCCTGGCTGGTCGGACCGATGAACATGCCCGAGAACAGGTACGAGAGGCCGGGGTGGTGCTGCCAGTAGGTCACGAGGCTGCGCAGCAGGTCGGGCCGGCGCAGCAGCGGGCTGTCCGCGGGCGTGGGGCCACCCAGCGTCACGTGGTTGCCGCCGCCGGTGCCGGTGTGGCGGCCGTCGACCAGGAACTTCTCGGTGCCGAGCCGCGCGAGGCGCGCCTCCTCGTAGAGCGCCGTGGTGTTGTCGACCAGCGCCGTCCAGCTCGCGGCGGGGTGGATGTTCACCTCGATCACGCCGGGATCGGGCGTCACCAGCAGCTTCTGCAGCCGGGCGTCGCGCGGCGGTTCGTAGCCCTCGATCACGACCGGGATGCCGATCTCGCCGGCCGTGCGCTCGATCAGGCCGATCAGTTCGACGTAGTGCTCCAGGTACTCGAGTGGCGGCAGGAACACGTGCACCTTGCCGTCGCGGGCCTCGGTGCAGAGCGCGGTGCGCACCGCCGTCTCGCGCGCGGTCCGGCGCGGGGCGGCCGGCGCGTCGCGGTGGTCTGCCGGCGGTTGCTGCACCACGCCGCCCCAGGCCGGGGAGAAGTCCGCCTGCGGCTGCCCGCGGCGCGGCTGGGCGTGCGGCGGTGCCAGCGGCTCGCGCGGCGCGAACGGATCGCGCTCGGGCGCGAGATCTTCCGCCGCCTGCGCCGGCAACGAGCCGAGCGGTAGCCGCAGCCCGAGCGGCGAGTCGCCGGGGATCAGCAGCACCCGCCCGGCGCGCGTCTTCCAGCGCGTGCTGTACCAGCTGCGCGCGTCGTAGTCCCAGGCGAGCGGCAGCACGAATCCCGCGGGCTGTTCGAGGCCGTGACTGAGCACGCGCGCGAGGCGGCGCCGCTCCAGGCCGTCCTTCAGGTCGGCCGTGTGCGGATCGACGTCGGGCGGCAGCGCCTGCTCGCGCGCCAGGTAGTGCACGGCGTCCTCGAAGGCGGGCTGGACGCAGGACGCGGCGAGGCCGGCGTTGCCGCACAGCCGGCGCAGGAAGCGCTCGGCGTCGGCGTCGGTGTGGCCGTAGTCGCGGTCGACGCGCGCCAGCAGTCCGGGATCGTGCCACAGCGCCGCGCCGTCCGTGCGCCAGAAGCAGCCGAGCGCCCAGCGCGGCACTTCCTCGCCCGGGTACCACTTGCCCTGCCCGTAGTGCAGCAGGCCGCCCGGGGCGAAGCGCTCGCGCAGGCGGATCAGCAGGTCCTTGGCGAGCTTCAGCTTGTGCGCGCCGAGCGCCTCGGTGTTCCACTGCGGCGAATCCATGTCGTCGATCGACACGAAGGTCGGCTCGCCGCCCATCGTGAGACGCACGTCGTTCGCGGCGAGCCCGGCGTCGACCAGCCGGCCGAGCGCGTCGATCGAGTTCCACTGCTCGTCGGTGTAGGGCCGCGTGACGCGCGGGTCCTCGTGCACGCGCGTCACGGTGTTGCTGTAGCTGAAGTCCACCTCGCAGACGTCGGTGGCACCGGTGATCGGCGCGGCCGAGGCGGGATCCGGGGTGCAGCTGAGCGGGATGTGCCCCTCGGCGGCGAACAGCCCCGAGGTGGGATCGAGCCCGACCCAGCCGGCCCCCGGGACGAAGACCTCGCACCACGCGTGCAGGTCTGTGAAGTCCTCGGCCGTGCCCGAGGGACCGTCGAGCGCCGCGACGTCGGTCGCGAGCTGCACCAGGTAGCCCGAGACGAAGCGCGCCGCGAGCCCGAGGTGGCGCAGCAACTGCACCAGCAGCCAGCCGGTGTCGCGGCACGAGCCGCGCGCGAGCGCGAGCGTCTGCTCCGGGGACTGCACGCCGGGCTCGAAGCGCAGCTCGTAGGCGATCTCCTGCTGCAGGCGCTGGTTCAGCGAGACCAGGAAGTCGATGACCGGGACCGGTGCCCGCGGCACCGACGCGAGCCAGGCGGCCAGCCGCGGCCCCGGCTCGAGCCGCTCGAGGTAGGGGCCCAGCTGCTTCGCCAGCTGCGGGTCGTAGGCGAAGGGGTATTTCGCCGCGTAGTCCTCGACGAAGAAGTCGAAGGGGTTGTACGCCGTCATGTCCGCGATCACCTCGACCTCGAAGGCGAGTTCGCGCACTTTCTCCGGGAACACCAGACGCGCGAGGTAGTTGCCGAAGGGATCCTGTTGCCAGTTGATGAAGTGACGCTCCGGCTGCACCTTCAGCGTGTAGCTGCGGATGCGCGTGCGCGAATGTGGTGCGGGGCGCAGCCGCACGACGTGGGGCGATGCCGTCACCAGGCGGTCGAAGGCATAGCGGGTCCGGTGGTTGATCGCAACGCGAATGGTCATGGAGCGGCCTCGACGGCGTGGCGCGCAATGCGCGGGACGAGAACGCGAAGCAATATCCAGACCAGTACGCGGAGGCGGTCGGGACGGGAGGCGGGGGCGACGAAGAGGAAGCAGGTCCGGCCCCGGGGGCCGGACCTGCAGGGGGCTTACCAGAGGTAGCCGACGCTCACGATGTAGGCGCTGTCGGTGCTGTCGAAACCCTCGGGCGGGTTGTTCTGCCAGTCGATGTTGTACTGCAGCGTGCCGCTCAGGTTCTTCACCAGCGGGAAGCGGAAGCCCGTCTGGGCGCGGAAGATCATGTCGCCGGGATCCTCGACGCTCACGATGCCCTCGTGGTTGTGGAAGAACTGGGTCGCGCCGCCGAAGAGCAGCTCCGCATAGCGCAGCGCCCAGCGTCCCGCCGCGAAGCTCTGGTCGTCGGCGAGGTCGTAGTCCTCGTTGACGTAGGTCAGGCCGCCTTCCAGCGCGAGGCTGCGTTCCTCGGTGTCGAAGAACTGGTAGCCCGCGCCGCCGCCCAGCGTGGTGCGCAGGTTCAGGTCCTTGAACTTGTCCTCCTGCACGTCGGTGTTCGCGTAGGCGTACCACTTCGGCGTCAGGAAGTGGTCGTACTTGAAGTAGCCGCGGTTCTTGCGCGAGGTCTCCTCGCCTTCCTCCTGCTTGCTCTCGCCCGTGGCGCCGATCGTGAAGCGGTTCTTGAGGCTGCGCGCCACCGCCTCGGCGTCGTAGAACAACTGGTCGTTGTCGGTGTTGCCGCGCTGGGAGGTCAGGCCTAGGTTCAGGCGCCCGCTGGTGCTCACGCCCTCGCCGCTGACGTGCGGCGGGGGGTTGATGTAGGCGATGTCGCTCATCGCCAGCGGCGTCGTGGTGATGGTCTCGCCCGACCTGAGCACGACGGTGGAATCGCTCGCGCGCGTGGCCTGGGCGTTCATCAGCGTCTTGTCGTTCAGCATGAAGCGCGCGGGCTGGTCTGTCTCGATGTTCACGACCTCGCTCCAGAGCAGCGTGATCGGTTCCTTGGCGTAGGCGGTCTGCAGCGACAGCTGCTTCTCGTCCTTGCTGACGATGGTGCCGCTCAGGCGGTCGCCGCCTTTCAGGTGCACCGTGTCGGCGAGTGCCGGCTGTGCCGCGGCGCCCGCCAGCGCGAGCGATGCGAGTGCGAGTCCCAGGGACTTCCTGTTCATGCGTTTTCTCCCGTTGCTGGTGCGTGCGTTGAGTCGCAGGTCCGGGGCCGAGTATACCGGCTCGGGCGGGGCAGGTCAGGCAAGCGGGGTACTTCCGTCGCGGGCGCGGATGTGGCCAAATCCCGTCACGACACCGCCTCCGGGAACCACAGGGATCCGCGCGCATGAGTCCAGCCAGCAAGCAGCGCAAGGCCTACTGCCGCAAGCTCTGCGTGGCGCAGCTGATCGCCAGCGGGCCGCACGACCTGCGCGCGCTGGAGGCGGCCACCGGCATGCCGCGGCGCACGCTGCAGGACTGCATCGCGGACCTCGCGGACATCGGCATCGTCTGCGAGTTCGTGCAGCAGGGCCCGAAGCATCGTCACGGCCACTACGCGATCCGCGACTGGGGCGATCACGATCCGCGCTGGATCGAAGCCAACATCGAGAGTCTGCGCGCGGAACTGCGCCGGGACTGAAGGAGACGGGGCATGGCACGAGCAGGCGCTTCCACGGCAGGCGGCCCGATCGGGCGGCTGCAGCGCATCGCCCCGGGGCTTGCGATGCTGGCGCACTACCGGCGCGAGGATCTCCCGTACGACCTGCGCGCCGGCCTGTCGGTGGCGGCCGTGGCGCTGCCGGTCGGCGTGGCCTACGCGACGCTCGCGGGTTTCAGCCCGGTGGTGGGACTCTACGCAAGCATCCTGCCACTGTTCGCCTACGCGCTGTTCGGTTCCTCGCGCCAGCTCGTGATCGGCCCGGATGCCGCGACCTGCACGCTCGTCGCCGCCTCGGTCGCGCCGCTGGCCGCGGGAGATCCCGGGAAATACATGGCGTTGTCGCTGACGCTCGCGTTCCTGGCGGGCGTGCTGTGCATCGGGGCGAGCTTCCTGAAGCTCGGCGTGCTGGCCGATTTCCTGTCGCGCCCGATCCTGGTCGGCTTCATGAACGGCATCGCGCTGACCATCGCGCTGGGGCAGCTCGGCAAGATCCTCGGTTTCGAGATCGTGTCCGGCCGGATCATTCCGCGTGCGCTGGAGATCGCGGAGAAGATCGGGCAGACGCAGCTGCCCACGCTGGCCGTGGGCCTCGCGTCCTTCGTGCTGCTGCTGGTCGCGCCGCGGATATTGCGGCGCGTGCCGGCGGCGCTGGTCGTCATGGTGCTCGCGGCCGCGGCGGTCGCGCTGCTGGGGCTGGAGGAGCGGGGCGTGCGCACCGTCGGCGCGGTGCCCGCGGGCCTGCCCGCGCTGACGTTTCCCGGCGCGCCGTGGTCCACGCTGAAGCCCTTGCTGGCCGATGCCGCGGCGATCGCGCTGATCTCCTTCACCAGCCTGGTGCTCACGGCGCGCAGCTTTGCCGCGAAGAACGGCTACGAGATCGACGCCGATCGCGACCTCGCGGCGCTGGGCGCGGCGAACATCGCTGCCTCGATCAGCGGCGGCTTCGCCGTGAGCGGCGCCGACTCGCGCACCGCGATGAACGACGCCGCGGGCGGGCGCACGCAGCTCGCCGGCCTCGTCGCCGCGGCGGCGATCGCGCTGCTGCTGCTGTTCCTGACCGGGCCGC
>CAYXJM010000028.1:4227-13191 GCA_964465455.1 uncultured Klebsiella sp. | reverse complement strand
CGTGCGCGGCAAGCCGCGGCGCGCCGGCCTGCGCGACAGCCAGGTAGCCTGATCGCCGGCGCCGCGACGACGGTCGCGGTCCCCCTGTTTTCTTCCTCCTCTCCGTGGCTCTCACGGTGCTCGCGCGCGAGACGCCGCCTCCGCTGCCGTGCCGCGGCAGCCCGCGATCGCCGCGACGGGCCGGCATCGATGATTGACTTGTAGAATACTAACATTCTACCATTCCCCCAACAGCCTTCCGGCAGCGGTCGTCGGTCCGCTGCCGGGCCGCCGGCACGCGACGCCGCCCGGTTCGGCCGACCGACAAGCAAATGGAAGTCCGCGGACACTGTGCGCCAGGTGACGACTGACACGACGAGGGACGAGGTGCCCGTGCTCATCGCCGGTTCCGGCCCGGCGGGGCTTTGCCTCGCGATCGAGCTCGGCATCCGGGGCATTCCGTGCCTGCTGCTCGATCGCAACCCCGGGATTTCCGGCGTCCTGAAGGCGAATGCGACCCAGGCCCGCACCATGGAGCATTACCGGCGGCTGGGGCTGGCCGGGGAAATCCGCGATCTCGGGCTGCCGCGCGATTACCCGACCGACGTCAGCTACCACACGCGCTACGTCACGCACGAGCTGGCACGCCTGCGGCTGCCGCCCGCACGGGACGTGAAGGATCTGGCCCGTGCCGCGACGGGGTCCTGGAGCACGCCGGAACTGCCGCACCGCTGCAACCAGACCTTCGTCGAGCGCGTGCTGCGCCGGCACGCGGAGCAGTACCCGGGCAACACGCTGCGCTACGGCTGGCATCTCGAGAGTTTCAGTGAATCGGGGGCGGGCGTCACCGCCGTCGCCGTCGAGAGCGCGAGCGGCGCCACCATGGAAGTGTCCTGCCGGTTCTTCGTCGGTTGCGACGGCGCGCGCAGCGCCGTGCGTTCGGCGCTCGGCATCGCGCTCGACGGCGAGACGGATCCGGACCGACCGTATGCGTCGGGGCGCATGTGCGCGATCCACCTCCGCAGCCCCGCCTTCTACCGGCGCATGAAGGCCGACCGCGCCTGGATGTACTGGTCTTTCAACCGCGACGTGCGCGGCCTGCTGATCGCCGTCGACGGCGTCGACACCTTCCTGTTCCATGTGCCGGTGCGCGACGACGCGCGTTTCGTCGACGGCCTCGGACCGGCCGCGATGCAGCGACTGGCGCAGGAGAAATTCAACCTCGCCTTTGGCGCCGAGTGCCCGATCGAGGTGATCAGCGCCGGCTTCTGGCACGCGGGCTATTCGCTGGTCGCCGACTCCTTCGGTCGCGGGCGGGTGTGGATGGCCGGCGACGCCGTCCACCTGTTCACGCCGCACGGCGGCCTCGGCTACAACACCGCCGTCGACGACGTCGCGAACCTCGGCTGGAAACTCGCCGCCGTGATCAAGGGCTACGGCGGCGCGGGCTTGCTGCCGTCCTATGACAGCGAGCGTCGGCCCGCGGGCATCCGCAATACGGGCATCGCGAAGCAGTTCGCCGATGCCTTCGGCTCGTACGTGCCCTCGGCGCGCCTCGAGGAGAATTCCGGAACCGGCGCGCGCGAGCGCGCGGCGGCTTCCGGCCGCCTGAACGACCACGTCCGGCGCGAGTTCGACATACCCGGCGTGACCTTCGGCTTGCGCTACGACGGTTCACCGATCGTGTGCGCCGATGGCGCGCCGCCGCCGGACGAGATCACGCGTTACCAGCCTTCCGGGGTGCCCGGGGGGCGCGCGCCGCACCTGTGGACCAACGACGAGGTGTCGCTGTACGACCGCTTCGGTCGCGACTTCACGCTGCTCGGCCTCGATGCCGGCATGCGCACCGGGGGCTGGGTCGCGGCGGCGCAGGCGCGCGGCATCCCGCTCGAGGTGCTCGACCTGGGCGCCGATCGCTGCGTCGCCGAGGCGCGCGAGCTCTACGGCGCCGGGCTCGTGCTGATACGGCCGGACCAGTACGTGGCGTGGCGCGGCGACGACCGCGCCGATCCCTCGGCCGTGCTGTCGCGGGTGCTCGGCCATGTCTGAGCTCGGCCGTCTCGAGGACCTTCCGGCGGACTATCGCGAGGCGCTGGCGCGGAACAACCTGGTGCCGCTGTGGCCGAGCCTGCGCGCGCTGATCCCGCCGCACGCACCGCAGCCGCGCACGCGCGCGATGCACTGGCCGTACCGGGAGCTGCGGCCGCTGCTCGCGCGCGCCGGCGAGCTCACGCCGATCGCGAAGGCCGAGCGGCGCGTGCTGGTGCTCGCCAACCCCGGGCACGGTCTGGAGAACCTGCAGGCCAGTTCCGCGATCTATCTCGGCATGCAGCTGCTGTTGCCGGGGGAGTGGGCGCCGCCGCACCGGCATACGCCGAATGCCGTGCGCATGATCGTCGAGGGCGAAGGCGCCTACACGACCGTCGACGGCGAGAAGTGTCCGATGGTGCGGGGCGACCTGATCCTCACGCCAACCGGGCTGTGGCACGAGCACGGCCACGACGGCAACGAGCCCGTGGTCTGGCTGGACGTGCTCGATCTTCCACTCGTCTATTACCTCGAGGTCTCCTATCACGAGGAGGGCGAGCGCCAGGCCGTGCGGCCGGGGCAGGCCGAGCGCGTCTACGCGCACGGCGGCCTGCTGCCGCTCACGGTGTTCGGGCGTCGCGGCACGGCCTATCCGATGCTGCGCTATCCCTGGTCCGCCGCACGCGCGGCGCTGCAGGCGCTCGCAGCCGAGCTCGCCGCGCTGCAACCGGTGCAGATCGCCTACGTGAATCCGGAGACCGGCGGGGACTGCCAGAACATCCTCGGCTTCAGCGCGCTGATGCTGCGCCCGGGGGAGACGCTGCGCCTGCCCGCGCGTTCCCCGGCCGCGGTTTTCCACCTGATAGAGGGCGAGGTCGAGGCGCAGGTCGGGGAGCAGGCCTTCCACCTGTCCGAGGCGGACACGTGCTGTGCGCCCGGCTACACGGCGGTCGCCCTGCGCAACAGGCGCGCGCGGGAGCCCGCGTTCATCTTCATCGCCGACGAGGCACCGCTGCACCGCAAGCTCGGGGTGCACGAGGTCCGTGGCTGAGCGAATCGACAGGAGCATTGCCATGAGCGAAACCACTTACCTCTGGAGCCCGCCGCCCGTGCGCTCCGTCGCGGTGCGCGGCCAGCAGGCCCGCTTGCCGGTCAACCGGATCTTCTGCGTCGGGCGCAACTACCATGCGCACGCGGTCGAGATGGGGCGCCCGGTCGACAAGTCGAGCGCCAGGCCGTTCTATTTCACCAAGGCGCCTTCGGCCCTCGTCGAGTCCGGGGCCACCGTGCCGTACCCGCCGGGAACGAAGAACTACCAGTACGAGATGGAACTGGTCGTCGCGATCGGCAGCGCGGGATTCCGCGTGGCCGAAGCCGATGCGCACCGGCTGATCTACGGCTACGCCTGCGGGCTCGACATGACGCGCCGCGACCTGCAGCTCGAGGCGCGCGAACAGGGTCGGCCGTGGGACCTCGGCAAGGACGTCGAGCACTCCGCGGTCATCTCCGAGGTCGTCCCTGCCGGTGGCAGGGTGCTCGCCTCGGGCGAGATCTCGCTGTCGGTCAACGGCGCGGTGAAGCAGTCGGCGAATCTCGGCCAGCTGATCTGGAGCATTCCCGAACTGATCGCGGACCTGTCCGGCTTCTACCACCTGGTGCCCGGGGACCTGATCTACACCGGCACGCCGGAAGGCGTCGGGCCGGTCGTGGCCGGGGACCGCATCGAGGGTCGCGTGGAAGGCGTGGGCGAGATCTCCCTGGTCATCGGACCCGCGGAGTGAGCGCGTGAAGCTCTACAACTTCTTCCGCAGCGGTACGTCGCACCGCGTCCGGATCGCCCTGAATCTCAAGGGGCTCGCCTACGAATACGTGGCCGTGGACCTGCGCAAGGAGCAGCACGCGATGGCCGAATTCAAGGCCATCAATCCGCAGGGCCTGGTCCCCGCGCTGGAGCACGACGGGCGCGTGCTGACGCAGTCCCCGGCCATCCTCGAGTGGCTGGAGGAGCGCTATCCGGCGCCGGCCCTGCTGCCGCGCGACCCGGAGGCGCGCGCCCGCGTGCGCGCGATGGCGGCCATCGTCGGCTGCGACATCCATCCGCTGAACAACCGGCGCGTGCTGGAGCTCCTGCGCCACGACTTCGCACTGGACGAGGCCGGGATCAACGCGTGGGCCGGACGCTGGATCACGGCCGGATTCGATGCCCTCGAGAGCATGCTGGGCGCCGACGCCGCGCGCGGCGACTACTGCCACGGCGGCGCCCCGACGCTGGCCGACGTCTACCTCGTGCCGCAGGTCGAGAGCGCCCGGCGCTTCGGGGTGGACCTCTCGCGCTGGCCGCTGATCGCGGCGGTCGACGCGGCCTGCGGCCGGCTCGACGCTTTCGGACGCGCGGCGCCGGCGGCACAGCCGGACGCGGTGTGATTGACACGGAACCCGGGGAGAACCAGAAATGACTGCAGCAGCGAACTCGAAGATCAGCGAACTGGCCCGCCGCCTGTTCCAGAAGGAGTACGGCCACTTCATCGGCGGCGAGTGGGTGGGCGGCGACAGCGGCGAGAAGATCGCCGTCACCAGCCCGGCCACCGGCGAGCTGCTCGCTTACGTCCAGTCCGGCAACGCGGTGGACGCGAAGCGCGCGGTCGACGCGGCACACGCGGCCTTCCCCGCGTGGTCGCGCACGATGCCGGTCGAACGCCAGCGGCTGCTGATCGAACTGGCGAACCGGCTGCGCCGGCGCAGCGAGGAGTTCGGCCTGATGGAGACGCTGAACAACGGCAAGCCGGCCTACGAGCCGACCGTCTTCGACCTGCCGATGGCGATCGACTTCCTCGAGTACTTCGCCGGCTCGGCGCACTTCCTGCACGGCGAGACCTTCGACTATCCGCACGCCTCGGCCTTCGTCCATCGCGAGCCGGTCGGCGTGTGCGCGGCGATCATCCCGTGGAACGTGCCGCTGATCATGATGTCGCAGAAACTGGCGCCCGCGCTGGCCGCCGGAAACACGGTGGTGCTGAAGCCCTCCGAGATCTGCGGCCTGTCCGTGATGGAATTCATCCGCGAGGTCGCCGACGTGCTGCCGCCGGGGGTGGTGAACGTCGTGACCGGCTACGGTCCGCAGATCGGCGAGCCGCTGATCACCGATCCGCGCGTGCGCAAGGTGTCCTTCACGGGCTCCAAGCCCACGGCGCAGGCCATCATGGGCTACTGCAGCCGGAACATCATTCCGCACACGCTGGAGCTCGGCGGCAAGTCGGCGAACATCGTGTGCGAGGACGCGGACCTCGAGGCCGCCGCCGAGGGCGTCGCGCAGTCGACGATATTCAACAAGGGCGAAGTGTGCCTGGCCGGCAGCCGCGTGTTCGTGCACGAGACGGTGCAGGAAGCGTTCCTCGACAAGCTGCAGGGCATCCTCCGGTCGATCCGTCTCGGTGACCCGACCGAGATGACGACGCAGCTCGGTCCGCAGGCTTCGCGCATGCAGTTCGAGAAGGTGTGCCGTTACCTGGAGATCGGGCAGCAGGAGGGCGCCACGCTGCTCACCGGCGGGCGCGCGGCCACCGTGGCGGGTTTCGAGCGGGGCTATTTCGTCGAGCCGACCGTCTTCACCGGCGTGAAGAACTCGATGCGGATCGCGCAGGAGGAGATCTTCGGCCCGGTGACCTGCGTCATTCCCTGGAAGACGGACGAGGAAGTGATCGCGCTCGCCAACGACTCGACCTATGGCCTCGGCGGCGGGCTGTGGACGAACAACCTCGCGCGGGCGCACCGCATGTCGCGCGCACTCGAAACCGGCACCGTCTGGGTCAACCGCTACTACAACTTCGCCCCTGGCACGCCGATCGGCGGTTACAAGCAGAGCGGCTTCGGGCGCGAGGGCTGTTTCGAGACCCTGCTGCACTACACGCAGCAGAAGAGCGTCATCGTGAACCTGCAGGACGGACCGATGGGCATCTTCCGCCAGGGGTGATGCGGCCGCAGCCGTCGCGCGGCGAGCGATTCGAACGATTCGAGAGAAGTAACGAGTTCCACGATGCATCCGCAGGGGAGTACCCGATGTCCTTGAAGAAGAAGCTGCTGACCGTCGACGAGATCCAGGGGGCGTGGGCCATCATGCCCACCCCGGCGAAGGCCAACGCCTCCGACTGGCGCGCCGAGGACACCGTCGATCTCGACGAGGCGGCACGCGCCGTCGACGGGCTGGTCGAGGCCGGCATCGACGGCATCCTGATGCTCGGCACGCTCGGCGAGTGCGCCACGCTGTCGTGGGACGAGAAGGCGCGGTTCATCGCGACCGCGGTCGAGGCGGCGCGCGGGCGGGTCCCGGTGTTCGCGGGCACCACGGCGCTCGGCACCCGCGAGACCATCCGCCAGACGCGCGCGGCGCACGACCTGGGCGCGCACGGGACGATGCTCGGCCTGCCGATGTGGTGCGCGGCCGACGTGCCGACGGCGGTGCAGTTCTACCGCGACGTGGCCGCGGCCTGCCCGGAGATGGCGATCTGCGTCTACGCGAACACCGAAGCGTTCCGTTTCGACTTCCCGCGCGCCTTCTGGGCCCAGGTGAGCGAGATTCCGCAGGTCGTGACCTCGAAGTACCTGAACATCGCGCAGCTCGCGACCGACATCGCGCTGACGCGCGGGCGGATCCGCTTCCTGCCGATCGACGCGGACTACTACCCCGCCGCGCGCATCGACCCGGATTTCATGACGGCGTTCTGGACCAGCGGCGCCGTGTGCGGCCCGACCCCCGTCATCCGGCTGCGCGACGAGGTGGCACGGGCCAGGCAGACCGGGGACTGGGCCACCGCGAAGCAGATCTCCGCCGGGATCGGCGCCTCGCTGGCCCCGCTGTTCCCGCGCGGCTCCTTCGCCGAGTTCAGCCGCTACAACATCGGTCTCGAGAAGGCGCGCATGGATGCCGCGGGCTGGATGAAGGCCGGCCCGATCCGGCCGCCCTACCACCTGGTGCCCGAGCCCTACCTCGAGGGGGCGCGGCAGTGCGGGCGGATGTGGGCGGCGCTGCACCGCGAGCTGGGCGCCGCCGGATAGGCGGCGCCCGCGCGACGAACACCGGCAAGCGAACGAAATCAACGGAGGGCGACGTGAGCATCAACTCGATAGAAAAGGTCCTGTGGCAGGTCCACACCAACCCGGCCGAGGCCGAGCGCTTCCGCGCCGATCCGGCCGCCTACATCGCGGGCTTCAACCTCGATCCCGACGAGCGCGCGTGGCTCACCGCGTTCGATGCCGGCGCGATGGCGGAGGCGGGCGTCAGCTCGATGGTGCTGATGATGGCGTTCCAGGTGCTGCGCGGCCCGCAGCACATGGGCGAGTACATGCAGAGCCTCGGCGAGGCGCGTGGCAGGACGATGGCTGCGCGCGCTGCCGCCGGGCAGGCGACGCAGCGCTGAAAGAAAGGCCGGCCCCGCCGCGGCGGGAGGTCTCGTACACACGAACACGACGAGGAGAGATTCCATGGCATCGATTGTTGGCGGGTTCCTGATGCCCCACGACCCCCTGATGGCCGCCCAGCCGGAGATCAACGAGAAGGCCAAGGCGGACAACTGCCGCGCCGCCTTCGCCGAGATATCGCGCCGCCTGAAGGCGCTGCAGGCCGACACCGTGATCATCATCGGCGACGATCACTACACGATCTTCGGGCCGCACTGCATCCCGCGCTACCTGATCGGCACCGGCGAGGTCGAGGGACCGGTCGAGCCGTGGCTCGGCATTCCTCGCCAGCGCATGCCGAACAACGAGGCGCTCGCGACGCACATCATGGAGCACGGCTTCGCCACGGGCGTCGACTGGTCGTTCGCCAAGGCGCTGACCCTGGATCACTCCATCACGATTCCCTATCACTTCGTGCTCGGCCGTGACTCCGGCATCCGCTCGATCCCGGTGTACCTGAACGCCGGCGTGCTGCCGGTCATCTCCAGCCGGCGCGCCCACGACATCGGGCTCAACATCGCCGAGGCGGTGGCCAGCTGGCAGGGCGACGAGCGGGTGGCCGTGTTCGGCACCGGCGGCATCAGCCACTGGGTCGGCAGCCTGGAAATGGGGCGGGTCAACGAGGAGTTCGACCGCAAGGTGCTCGACATGGCCGCGCGCTGGGACGTGGACGGGCTGATCGCCCTCTCGGACGACTACCTGCTCGAGGAAGCGGGCAACGGTTCGCTCGAGATCAAGAACTGGCTCTGCGCCATGGGCGCCATCGGCCCGGGCCGCGCGGAACTGATCGCCTACGAACCCGTTCCCGAGTGGATCTGCGGCTGCGGGTTCGCGGAACTGAAAGCGGCCGCCTAGGCACGGAGGATCGCGCGGCATGAACACGCCCACGCAGGACATCCTGGAACTGGTCGACGTCACGAACGCCTCGCAGAGCCGGCGCATCTTCTGGGACCGCGACATCTACGAGCGCGAGCTCACGCACGTCTTCGGTCGCTGCTGGCAGTTCCTGACGCACGAGACGTTGATCCCGAAGAGCGGCGACTTCGTCGTCACGAAGATGGGCCAGGACGAGGTGATCGTGCTGCGCCAGGCGGACGCCTCGATCCGGGTGTTCCTGAATAGCTGCACGCACCGCGGCAACAAGCTCTGCCATGCCGAGGGCGGCAACACGCGCGGGCTCGCCTGCGGCTATCACGGCTGGGCCTTCGGCATCGACGGCAGCCTGAAGGGCGTGCCGTGCGAGGAGGCCTACGGTCCGGATTTCGACCGCTCGCGCCGTTCGCTGCACGCCATTGCGCGCGTCGAGAGCTTCCACGGTTTCGTCTTCGGCTGCATGGACGCGGGCGCGCCGTCGCTCCGCGACTACCTGGGCGACATGGCCTGGTACCTCGAGACCTGGATGGACGTGGCCGGCGGCATCGAGTTCCTCGGGCAGCCGAGCCGCTCGGTGCTGCGCACCAACTGGAAGATCCCGGCCGAGAACTTCATCGGCGACGTCTACCA
>CAYXJM010000028.1:0-4127 GCA_964465455.1 uncultured Klebsiella sp. | reverse complement strand
ACGATCTTCCCGAACTGCTCGTTCGTGATGGGCGCCGTCAACGCCTTCAAGCAGTGGATCCCGCGCGGACCCGACAGCATCGAGGTGCTGACCTGGGCCTTCGCCGAGAAGTCCCTGCCCGAGGACCTCAAGCAGCGCATCGCCACCGCGAGCCACCGCCTGTTCGGCACGGCCGGCCTCTTCGAGGCCGACGACGGCGACGCGATGGAGTACTGCGCGCAGCAGAACCAGGGGCGCGCCACCCGCGAGACCCGCGTCGACAGCAACATGGGCCGCGGCACGGAGCGCGAGGACCCGGTCTTCCCGGGCATCGTCGGCAACTACATGAACGAGCTCGCCCAGCGCGGCTTCTACCGTTTCTACGCCGAGTGCATGTCCTCGAGCGGCTGGGACGCGATGCGCGCGAACGACCCGCGCTGGAAGCGCGCCCACCTGGGCCAGTGATCGCAGGCAGTCGAGAGGTCCACGAAGATGACAGGCACGAAGCTCACACCAGCCTCCGCCGCCGACGAGCGCGAGATCCGGCTCTTCCTCTATCGCGAGGCGAGGTTGCTCGACGACGGGGAGCAGCGCGAGTGGCTGTCGTCGATGGTGCACCCGGAGATCCACTACGAAGTGGTGATCGCCCAGGAGCGCCAGCGCAGGGACGAGGCCCCCGACGACCGGTACGCGGTGAAGCCCTTCGACGACGACTACGCGGCGCTCGATCTGCGCGTGAGCAAGTTCGAGTCGGGGCTCGAGTGGATGGCGGATCCACGCCCGCGCATGCGCCGCTTCGTCTCGAACATCGAGGTGTACGCGGGAGAGCGCGAGGGCGACTACCGCGTCTTCTCCAACGGGCAGGTGGTCCGCTCGCGGCGCGTCTACGAGCACGCCTCGTTCACCTTCGGCCGGAAGGACACGATCCGCCGTGGCGGCGACGGCGAACTGCGCCTGCTGAGGCGCCGCGTCAGCTTCGACCAGCGCTTCGTGCTCGACAAGAACATCATGTTCTTCATGTAGGCCGTGGCGGATCGCGCGTGCCGGGGGACAGGGGAGGTATTGCCGTGACAGCATCGACCGCAGGCCCGGATCCGGTCTGGCCGCGTCACATCAACGAGATCCCGAAGTCCATCTTCGTCGACGCCGGGCTGTTCGAGCGCGAGCTCGAGACGATCTTCTACGGCCCCGAGTGGCACCCGGTGGCGCACGAGGCCGAGATCCCCGCCGCGGGGGACTTCAAGACCTTCGATCTCGGGCGCGTGCCGCTGCTGATCGCGCGCGGCCAGGACCTCTCGATCCGCGTGTTCGTCAATTCCTGCACCCACCGCGGCACCCAGGTGGAGACGGCGAGCTGCGGCAACCGCCGTGAATTCGAGTGCCCTTACCATCGCTGGCTGTTCTCGACCGGGGGCGAGCTCGTCGCCTGCCAGGGCTCCGAGGACTACGTGCCGGGCTTCGAGAAGAAGGACTACGGCCTGCGCGAGCTGCGCACGGCGATCCTCCACGGCCTCGTCTTCGCGACGATGAGCGCGGAGACGCCGCCGCTCGAGGCGTACCTCGG
The DNA here is from genome assembly GCA_964465455.1 of uncultured Klebsiella sp. Lineage (GTDB taxonomy): Bacteria > Pseudomonadota > Gammaproteobacteria > Pseudomonadales > UBA5518 > UBA5518. The sequence goes on along the minus strand of CAYXJM010000028.1, from coordinate 2,584 downwards.
CCGGCCTGCCCTGACCATCGCCGCCCAGATCGGCGGGCCGGACCGGCTCCGGTTCATCGGTTCGCAGAAAGTCCGCTACGCGACCAACTGGAAGGCCTACACCGACAACGACGGCTTTCACCCGCCGATGCTGCACACCGGCTTCCGGATGCTGCAGTGGCAGGGCGGCGCGGGGCAGCAGTTCGTCACCGACAACGGCCACATCGCCGTCGAGTCGCAGCTCAAGCCGCCGCGCAATGCGGGCGCCCTGAAGGACCCGTCGCTGATCGAGTTCAAGGGCGAGGATCCCGCCACGGGCTCGCGCCTCGTGCAGCTGTTTCCGCTGACGATCATCGCCAAGCACCTCGACACCATCGGTGTGCGCTTCGCGATCGCGCGCGCGGTCGACTGCACCGAGGTCCACTACGCGTATTTCGTGCGTGAATCGGACGACGACGCCATGGTGCGCCACCGCGCCCGGCAGGCGTCGAACCTGCTCGGGCCCTGCGGCATGATCAGCATGGAGGACGCGGCGATCTTCCAGCGCGTGCACATCGGCAGTCACTCGCCGGGCACGGCGGTGTTCCAGAAGGGCGTGACGCAGCGCGCGACGCTCGACTTCCCCTACAAGCAGAACGACGAGACCGGCGGCCTGCCGCGCTGGGAGTACTACCGCCGGCTGATGGGCTTCCGCAGGGAGGGCGAATGAGAGCGACGGAACCACCGGTCCCGGTACGGCTTGCCGGGTTGCAGGCAGTGTGACAGGCAAGGGGCGCAGCGCCGTGGACGACACCTATGACTACATCATCGTGGGCGGCGGCTCGGCCGGCTGCGTGCTCGCCAACCGGCTCTCGGCCGACCCGGGAGTGCGCGTGCTGCTGCTCGAGGCGGGACCGCCCGACGACTCGCCGTTCATCCGCATGCCCAAGGGCTTCGGCAAGCTGCTGGGCGACACGTCCCACGTGCGCCAGTTCCAGACGGAGCCGCCCGAGGGCTTCGGCATCGACATGTGGCCGAAGGGGATGACGCTCGGGGGCTCGAGCTCCGTCAACGGCACGCTGTGGGTCAGGGGACAGCCCGAGGACTTCGACGACTGGGCCGCCGATGGCGCGAAAGGCTGGGCCTGGGCGGATGTCGCGCCGGCCTTCAAGGCGCTGGAGGATCACGCGCTGGGGCCAAGCGAAACGCGCGGCGTCGGCGGAGCGGTCCACGTCGCTCCCGTGCGTCGGCCTCACCCCTTGAGCCGCGCGACGATCGAGGCCGGCGTGAGCCTCGGGCTGGAGCGCCGGGAGGACATCAACGGTCTCGATCAGCGTGGCATCGGGCTCGCGGTCACGACCATCAAGGACGGGGTGCGCGTGAGCGCTGCCACGGCATTCCTGAAGCCGGCGTCGAAGCGCCCGAACCTGCGCATCGTCACGGGGGCCTTCGTCAGGAAGGTGACGCTCGACGGAACCCGGGCCAGCGGCGTCGAGGTGAGCGAAAAGGGACTCGCCACGCGCTACGGTGCCGCGCGCGAGGTGCTGCTCTGCGCCGGCACCATCCAGTCGCCGCAGTTGCTGCAGCTCTCCGGAATCGGTCCGGCCGGGCTGCTGCGCGAACTCGGCATCGCGGTCGTCCGCGCCAGCGAGAACGTGGGACGCAACCTGCGCGAGCACTGGATGGGCTTCGTGCAGCACCAGCTGCCGAGCCCCATCAGCTACAACCGGCAGTTCGGCGGCCTGCGGCTGGTGCGCAACGCGCTGCAGTACGCGCTGTTCCGGTCGGGCCTGATGGCCAGCAGCTCGCACGAGGTCTGCGGCTTCGCCAACGTGCTCGGCACGTCCCGGCGCCCGGACACGCAGCTGCTGATGGCGCCGTTCTCGCTGGAGCGGGTGCCGGGCGAGTTCCGCTTCGAGGCCGGCCACGGCATGCAGATCATGGGCTACCCGCTGCGCCCGCAGAGCCAGGGCACCGTGATGATCGGCTCCGCCGATCCGCAGGCATCGCCGCAGATCCGTCCGAATTACCTCGGTGCCGAGCAGGACCGGCGGATCGCCATCGCCGCGGTGCGTTACATCCGCAAGCTGTTCGCCACGCCGGCACTCGCGCCCCTGGTCGGGCCCGAAACCCTGCCCGGCCCCGGGCTCGAGCGCGACGACGAGATACTCGATTCGATCCGGAGATACGGGCAGGCGGTCTTCCACTGTGCCGGCACCTGCCGGATGGGCAGCGACGAGGCCTCGGTGGTCGACGAGCGCCTGCGCGTGCGCGGTGTCGCGGGGCTGCGCGTGGTCGACTGCTCCGTGATGCCGCAGGTCGTGTCCGGCAACACCAATGCCGCCGTGATGGCGATCGCCTGGCGCGCGGCGGACATGATCCTCGCGGACCGCCGCGGCGCATAGCGCGGCGGGGGTAGACCTGCGATGAGCCGCTCGATCGACGTGCGCGCAGTGCTCGACCGGCCGCAGCTGGGGGCCTTCAGGCTGCGCGTGTTCGCCGTGTGCTGGGCGATCGCGCTGCTCGACGGATTCGACGTGCAGGCGATGGCATTCGTCGCGCCGGTCCTGTCGGCGTCGTGGGGCATCGCGCCGGCGCTGATGGGCCAGGTGCTCACGGCGAGCCT
>CAYXJM010000027.1:0-13243 GCA_964465455.1 uncultured Klebsiella sp. | reverse complement strand
CGATCAGGCTACCTGGCTGTCGCGCAGGCCGGCGCGCCGCGGCTTGCCGCGCACGTGCGCCTCCATGAGCTGGCTGGCCAGCGCGGCGTCGCGTGCCGCGATGGCCTCGACGATCCCGGCCCGCTCCTTGTCCGCGACCGCCAGCTGCCTGCCGCCCTTGACGTTCATGGCGTTGGAGTTGAACAGGAAGAACTCGGACATGCGCAGGTATTTCGAGGCACGTTCGGCCTCGTACTTCGAGTGCGACATCGCGTGTAGCTGGCGGTGGAAATCCGCGACCAGCGCCACGAAGGTTTCGTTGATCGATTCGTTCTTCTTCGGCGTGAACTGCGCGATCTGCTGCTGCGTCGCGCGCAGCAGCTTCGCCTCGCTGTCGTCGTGCCGCTCGGCCGCCATCGCCGCCATCGCCCCTTCCACCCGGCCGAAGACGAAGAAGAAGTCCTCGATCTCGGACGTCGTGGGGGATATGACCCGGCAGCCGACCTGCGGGGTGATGATCAGGTAGCCCTCGGCGCGCAGATAGCTCATGGCGGCCATGACCGGCGCACGGCTGGCGCCGAATTCCCGCACCAGGTCGTTGGCCAGTATCTCGTCGCCGAAGAGATAGCGGCCCCGCACCAGTCTTCGTTCGATTTCGTCGCAGATGGCGCGGGATTTCCCCGACAAGGCGGTCGTGTTCATGGTCTCCGGGCTGGCTCCCTTCTGCGGCGTCGCGACGGCCGGGCAAGGCCGCGTTGCCTGCTTTTTTCGCATACTAGCGCATCGGCATGCGAGCGCCCAGCCGAGGCCGGACGAACGTCGCCGCGCGCGTGCTCAGGCGTCCTTGCGCTGCACGTGCGCCGGCAGCATCTGCCGCAGCACCTCGAAGACCGCGTTGAAATGGTTGACCGGGTCACCGGCTGTCACGCCGCCGTCGACGACCAGCTCCATGCCGGTGGTCTGGGCCGACAGCTCGCTCGCCAGGTAGAGCGCCGCATTGGCGACGTCTTCCGGCATGCCGGTGCGCTTGAGCGGCTGGCCGGCCCGGCGCAGCGGGCGCAGCGCCTCGTCGATGCGCTCGACCTGCTCCTGCGTCATGCCGGGGCCGCGAAAGGCCGCCGAGATCCCGGTCTCGATGTGCGCGGGCGAGATGCAGTTGACGCGGATCCCGTACTCGGCGAAATCGATCGCGATGCACCGCGTGAAATGGATGACCGCCGCCTTCGTCGCGCGATAGCTCATGACGCCGAAGCCGGCCTGCCGGCCACCGATGGAGGCGTTGTTGATGATGACGCCGCCGCCGTGATCCTTCATGTAGCGCGCCGCGCGCTGGCTGCCGAGCATGACGCCCAGCAGGTTGACGTTCACGACCTTGTGGAAATCCGCGAGGTTGTCGTCGACGAAGCGCGGAACCACCGCCTCCGAGATCCCGGCGTTGTTGAACATGATGTCGAGCCCGCCGAACCCGGAGACCGCGCAATCCACGACCGCCTGGACCTGGTCCGCGTCCGACACGTCGGCGTGCAGGAAGCGGGCGCGGCTGCCGAGCCGCGCCGCGAGTTCCTCCCCGCGCGGGGCGTCGATGTCGGCGATGACGACACTGGCGCCTTCCGCGACGAAACGCTCGACCGTGGCCCGGCCGAGGCCGCAGGCGCCGCCGGTCACGATCGCGACCTTTCCCGACAACAGTTCCGGATTCACTGCTTCTCCCTGCCTGATCGACGCCGCCGCGGACGTCACTTTCTGCGCGTGAACGTCATCGGGAGCTTGCCGATGGTGTGCGTCGCAACGGTGGGCACGTAGCTGATCTGATCGATCGGAACCGCGAGCCTGATCTCGTCCATCCGCTTGCTGATTTCCCGGGCCGCCACCTTGAGCTCCATCCGCGCCAGTGCGGCGCCGGCGCAGCGGTGCACGCCGCCGCCGAACGACGCGTGGCGTCCGAGGTTGGGACGGTCGATGTCGAACTCGCGCGGGCAGCTGAACACGGTCTCGTCATCGTTGGCCGATGCGTAGAGCAGCAGCAGATGCGCACCCACGGGCAGCGTGATGCCACCCAGCTCGACCTCCTTCGTCGTCATGCGCGTGATGCCGCGCACCGGTGCTTCCCAGCGCAGCAACTCCTCGATGAACCGCGTGAGCAGGCGCTCGTCGTCGACCGAGCTGGCCAGCTTCTCCGCGATATCCGGCCTGGTCGCGAGGATGAAGAAGAGGTTCGTGAGCGCCGTCGCCGTGGTCTCGTTGCCGGCGACCATCAGGGCCACCACCAGCGACACCGCTTCGTCGAACGTCAGATGCGGCGGATCCTCGCCTTCCAGGCGCGCCTGGACGAGGTCGGAAATCATGTCCTCCCCGGGGTTCTGCTTGCGATCGTTGATCTGGTCGATGATGAACAGCTGCATCTCGCACATGTCCTTCGCGGCCGCGAGCATCTGCTCGCGGGTCTGCATGCGGCTGATCTGCTGCGTGAGCGCGATGGTCCAGCGCTGGATGGTTTCCGAGGGCAGCGTGACGCCGAGCTGCTCGCAGATCAGCCCGCTCACGAGCGGCATCGAGAACTCGCTCATGATCTCGGCCTGCCCCTTGTCCAGCAGCTTCTCGATCAGGCCGACGGTGAGCTCGACGATGCGCGGCTCCAGCGTCTTCACGCGGTGCGCGGTGAAGGCCGTGTCGAGCAGCCGACGCACCCGCGTGTGCTCCGGCGGGTCGGTCATGATGGCGCGCCCGAAGATCCCGCCGCCTTCGCGCTTCAGGATCTCGAAGTACTCCTGCTGGAAGCCTTTCGCGTACTGCTCGGCGAATCCCTTCTGGACCGAGAACGTGATCGGGTCGCGCAGCACGGTCTGCAGGTCGTCGTAGCGCGACACCAGGTACATGTCCAGCTTCGGGTCGTAATGGACCGGATCATCCTTGCGCATGGCCGCGTAGAAGTCCGTCGGGTGCGCGAGGATCGCCGGATCGAGCAGCGTCGTTGCGCCGAGATCGATGCTGCCGCCCACGGGGCAGCCCTTCGTTTGCTGTACGTCGGTAGCCATTCTTCAACCCTCTCCTTTCACGTGGTGCGACCGTGCAACCGTGCGCCGCATCGGCCGCAGTGCATTCGCCTAGCGGGTGATGCCCGCATCGGCCAGTCGTTGCTGTTCTTCCGCGGACAGGCCCAGGATGTCGCCCAGCACGTAGGCCGTGTGCCCGCCAAGGGGCGGCGCGTCGTCGCTTATCGCCGCACCCCGCGTCATCTTCCACGGCGCGCCGACGATCGACCTGACTTCCCCGTCGTGCTCCTTCACCTCCGGGAAAAAGCCGCGCGCCCAGAACAGCGGGTCCGAGACCAGGTCGATGCTGTTCTGGCTCTTGCCGGCGGCCACGCCGCGCGATTGCAGCTCGGACACCAGCTCGCCCGCCTCGCGCGCGGCGGTCCATTCCGCGACCAGGCGATCGAGTTCCGCCTCGTTGGCCTTGCGGTCGGCGAGGCTCCTGAAGCGCGGATCGCTCGCCAGTTCGGCGCGCCCCATCGCCGCCGCGAGCGCCGCCCACGCGGCGTCGGAGGCGACGGCAATGCTGATCCACTCGTCGCCCCGGCAGCGATAGGCGCCGTGCGGCGCCATGTCCGCGTGCCGGTTGTCGTCGCAGCCGTGCGCAACGCCGTTCAGCGTGTAGTCCATGACGGTGTCGGCGATCATGCCGGTCATGGTCTCGCAGGCGGATACGTCGACGTACTGGCCGACGCCGGTCCTGCGGCGATGGAGCAGGGCCACCAGGCCGGCATAGGCCGCGGCGGTCCCGTAGGTGGAGTCGGCATAGCGCACGTTGATGCCCGTCGGTGGCCGGCCCGCGTAGCCGACCAGCGCGCTCAGGCCCCCGACCGCGCAGAAGCACGGCGCGTATCCCGTCTGGTAGCTGAGCGGGCCGTCGTTTCCGTACATGCCCATCGAGATGTAGACGATGCCGGGATTCACGGCCCTTGCCGCCTCGTAGCCGAGACCCATGCGTTCCATCGCGCCAGGGCGGAGGTTCTCGACGAAGATGTCCGTGTGGCGCAGCAGATCGAGCACGAGTTCCACCCCTTTCGCGGACTTGGTGTCGATCTGCGCGCTCAGCTTCTGCGGGTTGACCGACTGGAAGCCGGGCGCCTTGTCGATGTCGCCGACCAGCGACGTGTGCCGCGTGACATCGAGCGAGCCTCGGCTTTCGATCTTGATGACCTCGGCGCCGAGGAACGCGAAGTGCTTGCCGGTCTCGGGACCGGCCCACACCTTGCCCATCTCGACGACCCGCACGCCCTGCAGCGGTCCGCCTCGCTTGCGCCCGATCATGCGCGTTCCTCCCCGCTGCGCTCTAGCCCCGCGGCGCCCATGGCGGCCAGGCGCTCCGCGCTGTGCTGGCCCAGCAGAGGCGCCGGGGCGCTGATCCGTGCGGGCGTCTCGCTGAGCTTGTAGGGAACCGTCGGGTAGAACGCGGTTCCCAGCACCGGGTGCGTGACTTCCGCGAAATACCCGCGGTGGCGATATTGCGGATGGGCCAGCAGTTCCTTCGGCGCGTTGACCGGAACCAGCGTGATCCCCAGCGCCTGTGCCTCCGCGGCGGCCTGCTCCTTGTCCCTGGTCCTGAGCCACTCGCAGAGGTCGCGCCGGCAGTTCGCGATGCGATCCGGCGTCAGGCCCTGCATCAGCCAGTCCGGCGGCAGGTCCCGGGCCCATTCGGGGTTGCCCGTGATCTGCAGGTAGGCCTGCCAGTGCGCCGGGGTCGCCATGAACACGTAGATGTAACCGTCGCGGCACGGAAAGATGCCCCCGGGCCCATTGAGGTCGAACGCGCCGCGGCTCGTGCTGACGTCCATCGCTCCCCCGAGGAACTGCGCCAGCACGTAATCGGAGCGCGAGGCCATCACCTCGCACTTGGAGACGTCGATGAACCGGCCCCGCCCCGATTCCTCGCGCTCGTAGAGGGCCGAGGCGATGCACATCGCCGCGTCCATCGCGGCCTCGTAGCTCACGAGGAAGCGGCCGGGGCCCTTCAGCGGGGGCAACTCGTCGTAGCCGCCGCCCGGCGTGTGATAGCCCCAGCCGCTGCCGTGGAACACCGTGAGATCCTCGGCATGACGGCGGTCGTCCGGCGGGTTCTGGCCGAAGGCCGTGATCGAGCAGAGCACGGCTGCCGGCCACTGCTCTTCGACGCGCGCGGGATCCAGCCCCACGCCCGCGAGCCAGCCGGACTCGTGATCGTCGATGACGACATCGACCTGGTCCATCAGCCGGGCAAGGGTCCGGACGCCGGCATCGGTGGCGAGATCGAGCGTGACGGAGCTCTTGCCGGTGTTCAGATACGCGAAGAGCCCGCTGCGTTCGTGCTCGGGGCCGTCCGGTCCGAAGGGTCCTATGCGCCGCGTAGGGCTGCCGCTGCGCGGGCGCTCGATCTTGATCACGTCGGCGCCGAAATCGGCAAGCAGCTTGCCGCAGTATTCACCGCCCACGCCCTCCGCGAGCTCCAGGACTCGATATGCACTCAGGGCTGTCACCAGGGACTCCTTTGCCGCAGTGTTGGTCGCATCGATGCGAAGTGTGTTCGATCTGCCCGCACGGTGTCACCGCGTCAGGTCTTGCCACGCCCCCGCTGCCCGAGCTGCCACTCCTTCGGGAAATGGGCCTCGGACTCCTTCACCGCCTTGTTCAGCCCCTTCTTCATCACCTCGGGACTCAGGGCGAACTCGCCGTCCTGCGCCTTCACGGCGCCGCTGACCGCGATCGCCTCGAAGACCGAGGTCAGGACGCTGCCCTGGTATTCCCCCCGCTGCTGCTTGTACAGCTCGAGGAAGGTCTTCTGCATCACGATGCGGTCGGTCGGGCCGTTGTGCGCACAGGCCATCGCGTACTTGTGCACCTCGTCCTCGAGCCGTTCGCGCGGCACCACGCTGGTGAGGAAGTCGCACTTGTCCATCTCCGCCGCCGTGAACGGGCGTCCCGTGAAGAGCATGTCCTGGAACCTCCTGAGGCCCATGGTCTCGATCCACGTCCACATCCGCGGGCCCCAGCCCATGTAGCGGAACGCGGCGTGGCCGAACAGCGCATCGTCCGAGGCGATGACGATGTCGGCATCGCCGGCCTGGTAGAAATGCCAGCCGTAGCAGTACCCCTTCACCTCGACGATGCTGATCTTCTTGAACTCCTGCAGGCTGCGGCAGCCGCCGTTCGGGTTCGCGTAGAGGTTGCAGTTGCTGAAGCCGAAGCGGAACGTGCCCGGCGGCGGGTACTTCACGTCGGCGTCCGCGTCGAAGCCGTATTCGAACAGCGGATCCGTGTGCAGCTTCTCCTGGTGATCGCCGAGGTCGGCGCCGGTGCCGAAGTGCTCCCCCGTGCCGCGGATGACGAGGACCTTCACCTCGTCGTCGATGTTGGCCTGCCGCAGCAGCTCCGCGTAGCGCATCTTCATCGCGGCGTCGGGCGCGTTCATCTTCTCGGGCCGATCGATCGTCAGGTACGCAATCCTGTTCTCGACGTCCTTCACGTACGTCATCATCTCTTCTGCGGTCCGTGTACCGACGGTGGTCATGCGCATCTTCCTTTCACTGGGGTGGCGGGCTCGTACTGTGCGGTCCGGGCGGCATCCGCGCGGGGCGATGGCGTTCCCGGCGCCGCGCGCGGCATTTCAGCGCGCGGCTTCGGCGGCTTCCTTGGCGAACGCGCGCTCCGCGGCCTGCGCCAGCGCACCGGCGAATGCCTCGGCGTTCGCGCCCTGCCAGTCGAACGACTTCTGGCGATTGACGTTCTCGCGATTTATCTCCGGCAGCACGTAACGCATGATCATCTCGATCGAGCGCTTCTTGTTCTCGTGGCTCGCCCAGTTCTTGTCCACCAGCAGCAGGGTGCCGAAGTCCGGGACCTTTGCCTCGAGACGACGGATCTGGGCGACGGCATCGTCGGGCGTGCCCACGACGACCTCGCCGCGCTCGATCAGCTGCTCCAGCGTGACGTCGCCGCCCGCGTTCGCGATGTGCGCGGTCTGGTTCGCGAAGTAGCGCTGGGTGATCTCGAATCCCTTGCGCGCCTGGTCCATCGCCTCGTCGCGCGTCTCCGCGATGTGCATGTCCGTGGCGCAGCGGATCGCGCCCGGGCTCATCGTGTGGCCGTATTGCGCGGCGGCATCGCTGGCGGTCTTCCAGTTGCCGGACAGCGTGTCGTAGCCGTTGGGGGCCGTCGCGGCGAGGCACAGCATGCCCGCGTTGTACTTCGCCGCCAGCCGCCCGCCGTTCGGCGTGAACATGCTGGCCACGCACAGCTCGATGTCGCCGTGGGGCAACATGTGGCAGTGCGCATCCTTCAGGTCGTACCAGCTCGACTTCTCCGTGACCCACTCCCCGCGCAGCAGTCGCGTGATGACATCGAGGCCCTGGTCGAGCTTGTCGCGCGATTCGCGCGGATCGATGCCGATCTGGTGCGCGTCCGCGCTCAGCAGTCCCGGTCCGGCGCCGAACAGCAGCCGTCCGCGCGTCAGGTGATCGAGCTGCACGAGCCGGTTCGCCGTCATCAGCGGGTTGTGATACGGCAGCGAGACGACGCCTGTGCCGAGCTTGATGCGACTGGTGCGTTGCGCGGCGGCTGCGATCATCAGCTCGGGCGAGGCGATGATCTCGTAACCGCCGGAGTGGTGCTCGCCGTACCAGACCTCGGCGACGCCGACCTCGTCGGCGAACCGGGCAATGTCGAGATCCCGTTCGAGGCACAGCGTCGGGCTCTCGTTCAGCGCATGGAACGGCGGAATGAAAAGACCGAGCTTCAGCTTGTTCTTGCGCACACCTTCCTCCTCGGGCCGACTCGATGGCAGTTTGTTTGTCAGGGATGCCGAAATCGCGCTATCGCACCGTTCGGCACTACAGGTTCAGATAGCGCGCGATGTTGTCGGACACCATCTTGCGGGCGCGCCCGGGACCGACCGCGTCGACGACGCTCTTCAGCGAGGTCCGCGTGTAGCCGAGGGTGCTCTCGTTGTGCGGGTAGTCGGTCGACCACATGGCCCTGTCGTCGCCGATCCGGTCGATCATTTCCAGCCCGAGCGGGTCGACCATGAACGAGGAATACATGTGGTTGTGCCAGTAGTATTCCGGATCGTGCTTCACCTGCCAGTCGTAGGCGTGCCTGACGCTGGCATGGATGTGCTTCGCGTCCTGCAGGGTCGAGACCACCCAGTTGATCCCGCCCTCGAACCAGCCTATGCGCAGACCCGGATGGCGGTCGAGTATGCCGCCGAAGATGTACTTCGCGAACATGTCGCGGAACGAGTGGACCATCGGCAGCATGGCCGTCGGTATCGAGTTGTACTGGTCGCTGTTTCCCGAACTCTCGCCGATGTGATGCGAGACCGGGATGCCGGAGGCCTCGATCTCCTCCCACACCCGCGTCATGGCGGTGCCCGTGTAGTCGATCTTCTCGCCGCTCGGGAAGGTGAAGGAGTTGAGCGGCATCAGGAATGTCTTCAGCCCGAGCGACTTGAGCTGCTCCAGGCTGCTGCGGGTGCCCGCGGGGTCCCACCAGTTGATCAGCCCCACCGCATGGATTCGTCCGGGCGCGCGCGCCTGCCACGCGGCGATGTATTCGTTGTAGATGCGGAAGCAGAGATCCTTCAGCTCGTGGTGGGGGTGCGCCAGCAACGCCAGCACGGCGTTCGGGAAGACCAGGGACTTCGAGACGCCTTCCGCGTCCATGTCGGCGAGGCGGGCCACCATGCCGTCCGTGCTGCAGCCGGGCCGCCTCTCGAAGTAGCTCACCACCCTGTTGAAACCGTCCGGCAGGAAGGACTTGCCCCCCATGCCCACCTGGCAGACGCCGTTCTCGTCGCGCCACAGTCGCGGGGCGTGCTCCTTCAGCGGCGCGGGCAGGTTGTCGTAGAAGATGTCTTCGGCGACCGAGACGTGGTCGTCGGCGGAGAACACCTCGGTGCCCGCCGGCAACCCGGTGTCGCCCTCGGACTGCGGCCGGCGCTGATTGGGCGCGCCGTGGCCCTGGGGCGGAAAGAGTGCGGATCGGGCTTCGTCGAACATATGACGATCTCCAGCTATCGGGTGAGACTGTTCTTCCGAGCTAACATTCTAGAGGGCTAGCGTTACAAAAAGCAACGGCCACGTCCCGCGTCCCGGCTCAATCCGGCAGCGGCTTTCCGGCCAGGTGCATGGCAGCGCGCGCGCCGAAGACCATCGACGGGCCGATCGTGACCCCGCCGCCCGGATAGGTCCGGCCCATGACGGATGCCGCCGAATTGCCCGTCGCGTAGAGTCCCGGGATGACGTTGCCGCCGGTGTCCTTGACCCGGGCGTCCCTGTCCGTCACCAGGCCGCCCTTCGTCCCGATGTCCCCCGCGTAGATCCGCACCGCATAGAACGGCGCCTCGGCGATCGGCGCCATCGTGCTGTTCGGGGAAACCCGGGGGTCGCTGTAATGACGCTCGTAGGCTTCCTCTCCGCGATGAAAGTCGACGTCTTCGCCGCGCCGCGCGAGTTCGTTGAATCTCGCGACGGTGCGCTGCAGGGCCGCCGGATCGATCCCGAGCCGCTGTGCCAGCTCGGCCACGCTGGGCGCCTTGACGACGATGTCCCTGACCTCGGCGCCGAGGAATGCATCGAACAGGCGCGGCGAGGGCTGGAGCGGACCGGCGATGTAGTTCTCGCGATAGTGCGCATCGAAAATGAAGAAGCTCGGCGCATCGGGCTTCCCGGCGCTGGCCATCGCGCGCCCGGTTTCGTCGTAGTTCGACGCGTCGTTCATGAAGCGCTCGCCGCGCTCGTTGACGATGATGCTGCCGGGAAACGCGCGGTCGAAGAACATGCCGCAGGTCAGCTGCGACGCCGCCAGCCGGTACACCGGGATCCACCACGCGTCGTCCATCAGGTGCGTGTCGGCGCCGAGACGCATGCCCGCGGCGATCGCTTCGCCGGTGTTGATATCGGGCGCGACGCTTCGTTCCACGTCGGGACAACGGGTCAGGTAGGTCTTGCGCATTGCCGCGTTCGACCCGAAACCGCCCGCCGCCAGGATGACGCCGCGCCTCGCCCCGATGCGGATTTCCCGCCCGTCACGCGCGGCGACGATCCCGATCACGCCAGCCCCGTCCGTGACCAGGTCACTGAACGCGGTCTCGCGCCAGAGCGGAATGCCGCGCTGGCGCAGGCTCAGCAGGCAACGGGCCACCAGCGCGTTTCCGAGGCACAGCCGCGGCGCCGAGCGGAACCGGAGATGCCAGCCGATATCGAGAAAATGGCGCAGCGCCAGCCGGGCCGCCAGCCCGAGCCATCCGCGATCCTTGCGCAGGATCGTCGCGACCTCGCCGGTCGTGAAGGTCACGCCCGCGACCGTGGTCTTGGGATGCGGCGGACGCAGGAACCTGATGTCCTCGCCGAGCTCGCGCGCGCTCAGCGGAACCGGGTCGAGGGCGCGGTACCTGTCCTTGCCGCCGGGAAGGCTCGCGTAGTAGTCCGGCAGCGGCCCGGCGCGGAAAGCGACGTGGCTGTGCTCCTCGAGGTAGCGCACCAGTGCCGGCCCCGTTTCGACGTAGGCGCGAAGCCGTTCCTCGTCGAACTCCTCGCCTGTCGTCGCCTTCAGGTACGCCAGCGCTTCACCGGCCGAATCCGGATAGCCGAGGGCCCTGATCCGGGGACTGTCCGGAATCCACACGGCGCCGCCGGAAACGGCGGTCGTGCCGCCGATGAGCTCGCTCTTCTCGATCACCAGCGCGTCGAGACCGAGATCCCTGGCGATCAGTGCGGCCGTCATGCCGCCGGCCCCGGACCCCACGACGACGACGTCGTACTCGCAATCCCACGCGACTGGTCGCGTCATTTTCCGCCTCGTTGGGTGATACCGCTGGAACAGGTGGCGCGTGCCGCACCAGGGGCGGGCAGCGGTCAAATGCTAGAATGTTTGTAGGTCGATTACAATAGCGTTTCCCCCCACGCCAGGTCCGGGTAATCCATTTGCATGATTCGCGCGTGCCGTTCCGGGGCTAGATTGCGCGGATCGACAGGCGCATTCCACGGAGAACAGATCATGGCGAACGCGACGACGGGGCGTGACATCCGCGTAGTGGTGATGGGAGCGGGCATGGCGGGCATCCTGAGCGGCATCAAGCTGCTGCAGGCCGGCATCACGAACTGCACGATATACGAAAAGGCCGACCGCATCGGCGGCACCTGGCGCGAGAACACGTATCCGGGGCTCACCTGCGACGTGCCCTCTCACGCCTACACCTACTCCTTCGAGCCCAACCCCGACTGGACCCACATGCTGCCGCCGGGCGCCGAGATCCAGGAGTACTTCGAGCGCACCACGCGCAAGTACGGCGTCGACAGGATCATCCGCTTCAACGAGGAGATCGTGCGCTGTGAGTTCCGCGGCGGTCGCTGGCACCTCGAGACGAAGAAGGGCACGAAGGACGAGGCCGACCTGGTGATCGCGGCCACCGGCGTGCTGCACCATCCGAACTACCCCGACATCCCCGGGCTCGCGGACTTCACGGGCGCCTGCTTCCACACCGCGCGCTGGGACCACGGCGTGCCGCTCGACGGCCGGCGCATCGGCGTGATCGGCACCGGGTCCACCGGCGTGCAGATCATCTCCGCGCTGGCGCCGCGCGCCGGCAAGCTCTACCACTTCCAGCGCACGGCGCAATGGATCATGCCGGTCGAGAACCCGGAGTTCACCGAGGAGCAGCGCGCCGCCTTCCGCGCCGACCCGTCGCTGCTGCACTACATGCAGAACGAACCGCAGTACCTCGAGAACGTCGAGCGCTTCAACAATGCGCTGGTGAACGCCGACTCCGAGGGCATCACCGAGATCGAGAACATCTGCCGCGACAACCTCGAGAACAGCGTGCGCGACCCGGTGCTGCGCGAGAAGCTGCGCCCGAACTACCGCGCCGCCTGCAAGCGCCTGATCTACTCGCCCGACTACTACGAGGCGATCCAGCACCCTAACGCGGAACTGGTGACGGACGGCATCGAGCGCGTCGAGCCCGCCGGCGTGCGGCTGAAGAACGGACGGCTGATCGAGCTCGACGTGCTGGCGCTGGCCACCGGCTTCAACGCCGGGATGTTCATGCGCCCGATGAACGTCGTCGGGCGCAACGGCGTGCAGCTGAACGACGTGTGGGCGGACCGGCCGAAGGCCTACATGGCCATCGCGATGCCGGACTTCCCGAACTTCTTCATGCTGAACGGCCCGAACGGTCCGGTGGGCAACTTCTCGCTGATCGACATCGCCGAGCAGCAGCTGCACTACATCTGGACGTTCATCGAGAAGCTGCGCGCCGGCGACGCACGCGAAATCGCGCCGACACGGGAGGCCATGCAGGCCTTCGAGCACGACCGCATGGAGGCGGCGAAGCACACGGTGTTCGGCTCGGGCTGCAGGAGCTGGTACCTCGATGCCGAAGGCATTCCGGCGACGTGGCCGTGGACGCGCACGCGCTTCTGCGAGGAGATGAAGGCGCCGCGCCTGGAGGCGTATGAAGTCGTGGCCTGAACCCGTCGCGCCGACAATGCGCATCCATGCATGACCCCGGGAGGCCGCAAGCCATGAGACGACTCGTCACCGGCATCGACACCCACGGCAAGTCCGTGTTCGTGCACGACGGACCCGCGCCCGAGATCACCGCCGGCGCCGGCTTCGAACTCGGCGCGCTGTGGGCCAGCGATGCCGGAACGCGCCTCGGTGACGCCGGGGCGGATGCTGCGCGCGGCAAGACCGGCACGGTGCCGGCCCCGGGCGCCAGCGTGTTCACCTACGTGGTGATACCGCCGGACGCCGAAGCCGATCGCGCCGGTCACGACGCCGCCCGCACCGCGTCCGCCGAATTCCACGTCGAGGACGACGGACGCATGCACCGCACCGACACCATCGACTACGGCGTGCTGTTGCGCGGCGAACTGTGGCTGGAGCTGGACGACGGGCGCGAGCAGCTGCTGCGCGCGGGCGACTGCTTCGTGCAGAACGGCACCCGCCACGCGTGGCACAACCGTGGGTCGGAACCCGCGCTGATGTGCGTGGCGATGATCGGCATGGCCCGGCGCTGAGGCAGGGCCGCCTCGCCGCGCGGATCAGGCCTTCTCGAACACGTGGATCGCGCAGGCGCTGCCGATGCCCTGCCCGCCGCCGACCACGTGCGCCAGCCCCACGCGCGCGCCCTGCACCTGGCGGGCGCCGGCCTCGCCGCGCAGCTGCTGCACGATCTCGCAGATGTTGGCGATCCCGGTGGCGCCCAGCGGGTGGCCCTTCGAGAGCAG
>CAYXJM010000026.1:0-13500 GCA_964465455.1 uncultured Klebsiella sp. | reverse complement strand
AGCGGCTTGTCGAAGTCGCACAGCAGTCGCGCGCAGCGCGCGAAGGGATGGTCGGCGCCGGCGTCGCTGAACTCGTACAGATCGGTGCCCGAGGAGAAGTTCCCGCCCGCCCCGCTCACCAGCACCACCGCCACGCGCTTGTCGCCCTGCGCCTCGGCGACGGCATCGGCGAAGGCCGCCCACTGCTCGACGTTGAACGCGTTCTTGCGCTCGGGCCGGTTCAGCGTGAGCTTCAGCACGCCGTCGTCGAGTTCCTTCAGCACCGTGTCGCTCATGTGCATTCCTGTCCGGGGGGGTTCTCAGCCGACGAAGCGCACGCTGTCCGCGAGCGCGGCGCGCCCAAGACGGCAGTCGTTCGCGGGGTTCGCGGCGTCCTCGTAGCCGAAGGAGATGCCGAACAGCAACCGGTGCGAGGGGTCCACGCCGCACTCCTCGCGCACCGCGTCGCAGAGGAAGCTGAGCGCGGTCTGCGGGCAGCTCGCGAGGCCGTGCGCCGCGAGCGCCAGCATCAGCGTCTGCGCGTACATGCCCGCGTCGGCGGCCTCGCGCACGCCGGCCCAGTCCGGGATGAACAGGAAGGCGACGTGCGGCGCGTCGAAGAAGGCGAAGTTGCGCATGAACGCCGCGCCGCGCCCGGCCTTGTCCTCGCGCGCGATGCCCATCGCGCCGTAGAGCTTCTCGGCGGCGTCGTACTGCCGCTCCTTGTACACGCCGGCGTACTTGCCGGCGTAGGGAAAGTCCATCGACACCTGGCCGCCGGCGAAATCCGCCTGGAAACGCCGGCGCAGCCGCTCGCAGGCCGCGCCGCTCGCCACCGCGGTGAACCACGGTTGCGTGTTGCAGTTCGAGGGCGCGCGGGCCGCGAGCGCGAACACGTGCTCGAGCAGCGGTTGCGGCACGGGGTCGGGGCGGAAGGCGCGCACCGAGCGGCGCGCGAGCACGGTCTCGTCGAAGCTCAGCGAATCGTCTCGTGCCGTGACGGCGGCGGGTGCGGACATGGGCGCTCCGTGATCGGTTGCGGGAAGCGGACTCACTTGCCCTTGAACTCGGCCGGACGCTTTTCCTTGAAGGCCTTCATGCCCTCGCGCGCGTCCTCGGTGGCGAACACCGGCCAGCCCACCTCGTCGGAGCGCAGCATCGCATCCGCCTCGGCCAGGCACTCCTCGTGCTCGCGCAGCGACTTCATGACCGCCTTGACCGCGACCGGACCGTTGCGCCCGATCTGCGCGGCGATCGCGAGCGCCTCGTCGAGCGCGCGCCCCTTCGGCACGATGCGGTTGATCAGGCCCCAGTCGAGCGCTTCCTGCGCCGTCACGTGGCGTCCGGTCAGCAGGATCTCGGCTGCCAGGCAGTACGGGATCTGGCGGCGCAGCCGGATCGTGGAGCCAGCCATCGGGTACAGGCCGCGCGCGACCTCGGTCACGCCGAACACCGCGTCCTCGGCCGCGACGCGGATGTCGGTGCCCTGCAGGATCTCGGTGCCGCCGGCGAGCGCGTAGCCTTCCACCGCGAGCACGATCGGCTTCAGCGGGCGGTTGTCGCGCAGCAGCGCCTGCCAGTGCAGGTTCGGCACGTCCTTCATCAGCGCCTGGATCTCGTCGGCCTCCGCACCGCCGCCCGAGGGGCCGGTCTTCAAATCCATGCCGGCGCAGAAGGTGTCGCCGCGCGCCGTGAGCACCGCGCAGCGCAGCTCGTCGTCGCTGTCGAGCAGGCGCCAGGCGCGGTACATGCCGACCAGCATCGGCGGGTTGAAGGCGTTCTTCGCCTCGGGACGGTTCAGCGTCACGATGAGCGTGTGTCCGTCCCTCTCCACCAGGCAGGTGCCGGTGCCGATACTCAGTTGTTCCATGCGCGGGGTCTCTCCGTGGATTGCGGTGGTGGTGATCGCGCCGGGTCAGCCGACGCGGTGCGTGCCGGCCAGCGCGATTTCCTTCGCGCGCGCGTAGTTCGGCTTGCCGTTCGGCTGGCGCGGGATCTCGCCGACCACGTGCAGCTCGCGCGGCACCTTGTAGCCGGCGATGTGCCTGCGCGCCTCGTGCTGCAGTTCCTCCAGCGTGGGCGGCGCGCCGCGCGGCGCGATCACCGCGGTGACCTTCTGCCCCCAGCGCTCGTCGGGCGTGGCGACGACCAGCGCGTCGAACACGGCCGGGTGGTTCTTCAGCGCCTGCTCGACCTCCTCGGGGAAGATCTTCTCGCCGCCGCTGTTGATGCAGTTCGAGCCGCGCCCGAACACCGTGATCGAGCCGTCCTCCTCGAGGCGCGCGGTGTCGCCGGTGAGCAGCCAGCGCTTGCCCTCGACCATCACGAAGGTCTTGGCGGTCTTCACCGGGTCGTTGAAGTAGCCGACCGGGATGTGGCCCGAGCGCGCGAAGATGCCGGTCTCCCCGGGCTCGGCATGGCGCAGCTCCTCCTCGACGATCACGTCCATGTACGGCGTGCGCGTGACGTTGCCGAGGCCGTTCTCGGCATCCTTGCGCCTCTGCCCGTTGTCCATGCCCATCTGCCCGCCCTCGGAGGAACCGAAGGAGTTCGTGATCATCACGTTGGGGAAATGCTCGCGGAACTTCGCCTGCTTCGATTCGGAGAACACCGCACCGCCCGAGCCCACGTTGAACACGCACGACAGGTCCCAGCGCCCCGGGTTGCGCTCCAGCGCGTCGAGCAGCGGGATGGCCATCGCGTCGCCGACGATCGAGACGGCGTTGACGCGCTCGCGCGCCACGATCTCCCAGACCTGCTCGCCGTCGAGATGGTGACTCGGGTTCAGCACCAGCTTGCCGCCCGCGAGCAACTGGATGCAGGCATACCACCAGCAGGCGCCGTGCATCAGCGGCGCGAGCGCCATGCCGGTGACGAGGAAGCCTTCCTTCGCGCGCACCGCGATGTCCTCGGGCGCCTCGATCGGACCGGCCGGGTGGAAGTGCCCGCCACCGCCCATCGCGGCGTAGAACACGGCCTTGTGCGGCCACATCACCCCCTTGGGCATGCCGGTGGTGCCGCCGGTGTAGAGCAGGAACAGGTCGTCGTCGGAACGCTCGGCGAAATTGCGCGCGGGCGAGCCCTGCGCCAGTGCCGCCTCGTAGCCGATGGCCCCGATCGTGGCCGGATCGAAGGCCGTGCCGTCGTCCACCGAGATCAGCGTCTTCAGCCGCGGCGAGGCGCCGCGCACCGCGGCGAGGTGCGGCACGAACTCGCGATGGTGGATGCAGCCCGCCATCTCGGCGTTGTTCAGGATGTAGGACAGTTCCTCGTCGACGTAGCGGAAATTCACGTTGACCGGCACCGCGCGCACCTTGAAGCAGGCGAGCATGCCCTCGAGGTACTCGTTGCAGTTGTACAGGTAGAGCCCGACCTTGTCGCCGGCGCCGATGCCCTGCGCGGCCAGGTAGTGCGCGAGCCGGTTGGCGCGCTCCTCGAGCTGCGCGTAGCTCAGGCGCGCCTCGCCGCACACCAGTGCCTCGCGCTCCGGCACGGTGTCGGCGACGATCTCGAACAGGTCGGCGATGTTGAAATGCCTGGCTGACATGGACGCGTTCTCCGTTGACCGTGGGAGGACGGCAGAGAATACGCGAGGGGCGCGAGGCGCGACAAATGACAAACGCGCAATCCGCCCGGCCGGCGCCGCGCGGGCGCTCAGGGAACCAGCGCCTCCTGCATGTTGCGCGCGATGTGGCCCGCGACCGCGCGCGCGCGCTCGGCGCCCGGGCCGCTGAAGCCCGCGTCGAGCGTGTCGCAGAACAGCGCCAGCCAGCGCTCGAAATCGGCGCGCTCCAGCTTCTGCTTCGCGTGCAGCGCGCGGTGGATGTTCATGGTGTGCCGCCGGTAGCTGTCGCTGCCCAGAATGAGCTTCTCCCAGTACGCACAGATGATCGGGATGTGCTTCGCGAGGTCGATCGCCGCGACGTCGAGGAAGATCGGCGCGAGCCGCTCGTCGGCGAGCACGCGCGCGTAGAAGGCCTCGATGAAGGCCCGGATGCGCTCCGGAGTGTCGAGGTCCGGCAGCGCGCTAGCGCCTGCTCTTCCTGACATGCTGCATCAGCCGCTTGCGCTTGTATTCCTGGCGCGGGGTCAGCTTGTTGCGTTTGCCCGCGTAGGGGTTGGTGCCGGTGACGAACTCGATCCTGAGCGGCGTGCCCACCAGCTTCAGCTCGCGCCGGTAGACGTTCTCGAGGTAGCGCCGGTAGTGGTCCGGCACCTGCTCGGTCTGGTTGCCGTGGATCACGATCACCGGCGGATTGCTGCCGCCGGGGTGCGCCATGCGCAGCTTGATGCGCCGCCCGTGCACCAGCGGCGGCGCGTGCGTCGCGACGGCGTCCTCGAGGATCGCCGTGAGGCGGTTGGTGGGCAACTTGCGCCGCGCCGAGGCGTAGGCGCGGTCGACCGCGGCGTAGAGCTGGCCGACGTTCGAGCCGTGCAGCGCCGAGATGTAGTGCACCTCGGCGAAGTCCGCGAACACCAGCCGGCGGTCGAGCTCGCTCTTCAGCGCACCCTTGCGATCGGCGCCGAGCCCGTCCCACTTGTTGCACACGATGATCAGCGAGCGGCCGCTCTCGATCACGTAGCCGAGCAGGTGCACGTCCTGCTCGACGAGTCCCTCCTGCGCGTCGATCAGCACCAGCACCACGTTCGCGTCGGCGATGGCCTGCAGCGTCTTCACGATCGAGAACTTCTCGACGGTCTCGTGCACGCTGCGCTTGCGCCTGAGGCCCGCGGTGTCGATCAGCGTGTAGCGCTTCTCGCCGCGCTCGAAATCGATGTAGATGCTGTCGCGCGTGGTGCCGGGCTGGTCGAAGACCACGACGCGCTCCTCGCCGAGGATGCGGTTCACCAGCGTGGACTTGCCCACGTTGGGCCGGCCGACCACCGCGACCTTCACGCGCTCGGTGCGCGCGAGCGCGGCGGCCTCGTCCCCTTCCTCGCCTTCGTCCGCGGCCTCGTCGGCCGCACCGGGCGCGACGTCCCCGGCATCTGCTTCCGCGGCGGGCGCGATGGCGAAGGCGTCCAGCAGCGCCTGCTGCAACTGCGCCATGCCGCGCCCGTGCGCCGCGCTGACGGCGACCATGCGGCCGGCGCCGAGCTCGTGGAACTCGGCGCTGGAGACCGACTCGTCGGTGCCGTCGATCTTGTTCACGACCAGCATGAACCGCTTGCCGCTCTGGCGCAGCAGCGCGAGGATGCGCTGATCGGCCGGCGTCACTCCCGCGCGCGCATCGACCAGCGCCAGCGCGAGGTCGCACTCGGCCACCGCTGCCAGCGACTGGCGGGCCATCTCGGCGTCGATGCCCTCTTCCTCGCCGCTGAGCCCCCCGGTGTCGATCACGATGAAGCGCTGCCCGGCGGCGGAGAACTCGCCGTACTTGCGGTCACGCGTGAGCCCGGGGATGTTCGCGACCAGCGCATCGCGGCTGCGCGTGAGACGGTTGAACAACGTCGACTTGCCGACGTTGGGCCGTCCGACCAGCGCGATGACGGGCAGCATGGCGGCGCGCGCCTCAGCGGCTCTCGACGCGGTAGGCCCGGAGCCCGCCGTCGTTGCCGTACACGTACAGCATGTCGTTGACCGCGATCATGTCGGCGCGCACGCCGTCGGAATCCGCGCGCACGCGGCCCATCATGTGGCCGTCGACCTGCGACAGCAGGTGCACGTAGCCCTCGGCGTCGGCGACCGCGACCTGGCTGCCGATCGCGACCGGGGTGCCCGGTTGGCGCCGCGCCAGCTGTTCGTTCTGCCAGCGCAGGGCGCCGCCGGCGACCTCGTAGGCGCTCACGGTGCCGTTCGCCTCCGCGACGTAGATGTTGCCGAATCCCTCGGCGATGCCGACGTAGCTCGAGGCGTCGCGCGCCCACACCGGGCGTCCGTTGGCGATGCCGAGCCCGCCCAGCTTGCCCTGGTAGCTCACGGCGTAGACGTTCGAGCCGATGACCAGCGGCCGGCCCTCGATGTCGACGGTGCGCTCGATCTCCGACTGCCCCTGCGGGGTGGCGATGCGGCCTTCCCACAGCACCGTGCCGGTGTCGGCCTTGATCGCCACGATGCGGCCGCTGGCGAGCGCGCAATAGGCCACGCCCTCCTTCAGCACCGGCGCCGCGGTGCCGCGCAGCGTCAGCAGCGGCATGCTGCTGTCGTGCGTCCAGCGCCGCGCGCCGGTCGCGGCATCGAGCCCGTGCACCTGCCCGTCGAGCGTCTGCACCACGACCACGTCCCAGTCCGCCGCGGGCGGGGCCAGCACTTCGCTGCTGACGCTCGCGCGCCACAGCTCGCGCCCGGTCGCGCTCTCCATCGCGATCACGCGGCCGCGGTCGCTGCCCACCAGCACCAGGTCGCCGCCCGCGCCCACGCCGCCCGAGAGCCCGGTGTCGACGTCCACCTTCCAGCGCCGCTTGCCGCTCGCCGCGTCGATGGCCGCCACGGTGCCGTCGGCCGCCGCGGCGTAGATCGCATCCCCGTAGAGCGCCGGCTGCAGGCGGTTGTACAGCTTGCCCTGGCCGTCGCCGACTCCCGTGCTCCACACCTTGCGGATCTCGAGCTCCGGCTCGAAGTCCACCAGCTCGGCCGGCTCGAGCTCGGCTTTCTCCTTGTCGTCGTCGCCGATGCCCTTGACGTAGTCCACGATGCCGCAGGCCCCCAGCATGCCCGCGAAGGACAGCACGAGCAGCGCCCGCAGCAGCGTCGCAGCGAAGCCTTTCATGTCGCCGGTCCTCATTGTGCCTTCGCTCCCGTGTCGGCGGCCGTGGCCGCGCCGTCCGTCGCCGCCGGCCCCGCGGCCGCGGCGGGTTCGGCCAGTTCCAGTTCCTGCAGCTTCAGCGCGAGCAGGCGCGAGGCCGTGTCGCCCTTGCGCGCGCCGGCGAGCGCCACCGCCTCGCGGTAGGCCTTCATGGCGCCCGCGCTGTCCCTGCGCGCAGCGAGGATGTCACCGCGCAGCTCCAGTTTCTCGACCGCGAAATCGTCCGTGCCCGCGGCATCCAGCGTCGCCAGCGCGTCGTCGGAACGCCCCAGCGCGAACAGCACGCGCGCGAGCCGCACGCGCGCCAGCGCCCCCAGCTCCGGGTCGCGCTCGCGCCCGAGCAGGCGGTCGACGCGCGCCGCCAGCGTCCCGCGCACCACGTCGGGCTGGCGCTCCAGCACGGCGCGCAGTTCGCGCTCGGCCGCGAGGAGCTCGTTCTTCTCGACGTTCAGGCGCGCGAGCAGCAGCGACGCGTAGTCGGCGTAGCGCGAGCCGGGCTTTATCTCCTTCAGCTGCAGCGCGAGGTGCTCGGCGGTGGTGCGCTGGATCGGGTCTCCGGCCGCCGCGTCGACGGCCTGCAGCAGCTGCTCGTACGTGGCCGCCGCCTGCTCGCCCGCGAGGTGCTGGCGCTGCTGCCACCACTGCCAGCCGAACACCAGCGCCAGCGCCAGCCCGACGCCGATCAGCGTCGACGAGCCGTTGTGCTGCCACCACTGCTTGAGCGCCCTGATCTGGTCTTCTTCCGTTCTGTAAGGATCCACGACCTCTCCCCGTTCCGTTCCTTGCGCGCCGTCGCTCAGCGCGCGGCGATCTGTTCCGCCAGGTAGTCCGCCAGCGCGTCCGCGCCGACGCGGCGCTGCTCCGGGCCGCCTTCGCGCAGCCCGCGCACGCTCACCTCGCCGGCGGCAAGCTCCTCCTCGCCCACGATCAGCACCAGCCCGGCGCCGCTGCGGTCCGCCTTCTTCATCTGGCTCTTCATGCGGCCCTCGCCGCAGTGCATCTGCAGCCGCAGCCACGGCAGGCGGTCACGCAGCCGCTCCGCCAGCACGAAGGCGAAGCGCTGCGCGGCCGCATCGCCCAGCACCCAGTACGCGTGCGGCTGCGCGCGGTCCCCGGGCTGGCTCCCGGCCACCTCGAGCAACAGCACCAGGCGCTCGAGTCCCATCGCGAACCCCACGCCCGGCGTCGGCGCGCCGCCCAGTTGCTCCACGAGACCGTCGTAGCGCCCGCCCGCGCACACCGTGCCCTGCGCGCCGAGGCTGTCGGTGACCCATTCGTACACCGTCTTGCCATAGTAATCGAGCCCGCGCACCAGGGCCGGGTTCACACGATAGGCGATCCCCGCCGCGTCGAGCAGTTCGCGCAGCCCCTGCATGTGCGCGCGCGATTCCGCGTCGAGGTAATCGCCGAGCTGCGGCGCTCCGGCCAGCAGCGCGCGCGTGCCGGGATCCTTGGTGTCGAGGATGCGCAGCGGGTTCGTGTCGAGCCGGCGGCGGCTGTCCTCGTCGAGAGCGTCCCGGTGCGCGGCGAGGTAGCCGACCAGCGCCTCGCGGTACTGCGCGCGCGCGCCGGCCGAGCCCAGCGAATTGATCTCCAGCGTCACCAGCCGCTCGATGCCGAGGCGGCGCCACAGCCGCGCCAGCAGCAGCAGGTGCTCGGCCTCGATGTCCGGCCCCGGCAAGCCGAAGCTCTCGACGCCGATCTGGTGGAACTGCCGCTGGCGGCCCATCTGCGGGCGCTCGTGGCGGAACATCGGCCCGGCGTACCACAGCCGCTGCGGCAGCGTGTGCAGCAGGCCGTTCTGCAGCACCGCGCGCACGCAGCCCGCGGTGCCCTCGGGGCGCAGCGTCAGGCTGTCGCCGTTGCGGTCGGTGAAGGTGTACATCTCCTTCTCGACGATGTCGGTGACCTCGCCGATCGAGCGCTGGAACAGCTCGGTGGGCTCCAGCAGCGGGAAGCGGATCTCGCGGTACGCGTAGGCGTGCAGCAGCGACGTCACCTCGTGCTCGATGTGCTGCCAGAGCGGGGTCTGGGAAGGCAGAATGTCGGGCATTCCGCGGATGGCCCTGAGTTGCTGCAACGCGCTGGTCTCCGAAATCAACAGGCGAGCCGCCGGCGCCGGCGGCAGGCGGGGCAAAAAAACATGCGCACGGTATAGCCTGACTCAGGCTTTGGCAATCAGACTCCCGGCGGCGGCGGACTCGCGCTCCGCGGCCTTCTCGGCCAGCGCGGCGCGGATCGTCTGCTCGAGGTCGTCGACCAGCGAGCCGGACTCGACCTTGTGGTGCGGCTTGCCGCCGACGAAGACCATGTTGCGCGGCGCGCTGCCGGTCACGCCGACGTGCGCCTCGCGCGACTCGCCGGGACCGTTGACGTAGCAGCCGATCACCGCCACGTCGAGCGGCTCGCGCACGTCCTCGAGGCGGCGCTCGAGCTCGTTCATCGTCGCGATCACGTCGAAGTTCTGCCGCGAGCAGCTGGGACAGGCGACGAAATTGATGCCCTTGGCGCGCAGCCGCATGCTTTTCAGGATGTCCCAGCCGACCTTCACTTCCTCGACCGGGTCGGCCGCGAGCGAGATGCGGATGGTGTCGCCGATGCCGTCCATCAGCAGCAGGCCGAGCCCGATGGAGGACTTCACGGTGCCGCCGCGCAGGCCCCCGGCCTCGGTGATGCCGAGGTGCAGCGGCTGCTCGATCTGCGGCGCGAGCTTGCGGTAGGCCTCGACCGTCATGAAGATGTCGGAGGCCTTCAGGCTCACCTTGAAGTCCTGGAAGTCGTGCCGGTCCAGGATGTCGATGTGGCGCAGCGCCGACTCCACCATCGCGTCGGGGCAGGGCTCGGGGTACTTGCGCTGCAGCTCCTTCTCCAGCGAGCCGGCGTTCACGCCGATGCGGATCGGGATGCCGTTGTCGCGCGCCGCCTCGATCACGGCGCGCACGCGGTCCTCGCGCCCGATGTTGCCCGGGTTGATGCGCAGGCAGTCGACGCCGGTCTTCGCCACGGCCAGCGCGATCTTGTAATCGAAGTGGATGTCCGCGACCAGCGGCACGCTGACCTGCGGGCGGATCTTCGCGAAGGCGGCCGCGGCGTCCATGCTCGGCACCGAGACGCGCACGATGTCGGCGCCGGCGGCGGCCAGCGCCTCGATCTGCGCGACCGTCGCCGCGACGTCGCAGGTCTCGGTGTTGGTCATGCTCTGCACCGAGATCGGCGCATCGCCCCCCACCGGGACCGAACCGACCATGATGCGGCGCGAGCGCCGGCGCACGATGGGTGAGGGATGGAGCATCGCCCGCGCCCCCTCAGGGCTCGGCGCGCGGCGGCGCGAGCAGCGGCACCACGCGCGGACCGCTCGCGGTCTCGACGGTCACGGCGGCGGCGCCCGGCTCCGGCACGGCCGCCTGCGGCTCGCGGTGCTGGAACAGGAACAGCCCGCTCACCGCGAGCAGCAGCAGCACCATGCCGACGCGGCCCGCGCCCGAGGCGCGGTGCCAGCCGTCGCGCTTCGGCGCGCTCGCGCGCTTCTCGGGCTTGCCCGCGGGGTTCGCCACGCGGTGGCGCGCCAGCACCTCCTCGGCGTCGACGCCGAGCAGCCGTGCGTAGTTGCGCAGGTACCCGCGCACGAAGGTCTCGCCGCGGATGCGGTCGTAACAGTCCTTCTCGAGCGCACTCACCACCGACTGCAGCAGGTGGAGTTTCTCGGCGACCTGCTCGACGCTCATCCCGGCCGATTCGCGTGCCGTGCGCAGCATCTCGCCGGCGCTGCGCTGGGGCGTGCTCGACTTGTCTTCCTGGACCATGATGTGTCAGCGCTCGCTGGAAGTTCTGGAAAACTCCCGGTATTCCGCGGAATCCGGGTACATGCTCTTCAGCTGCAGGGAATAGCTGGCCTCGGCGTCGCGGTCGCCCGACAGGCGCGCGAGGCGGATGCCCAGCAGCAGGCTGCGCGGCGTCTGCCGCGGCGCCACGCGCCGGAACTGCTCGTAGAAGCGCGCCGCGTCGGCGTGGTCGCCGCGGTCGTAGTTGATCGCGGCGAGCTCGAGCATGGCGGGCCACTGGCGACGGTCCATCTTCACGGCGCGCACCAGCGCTTCCTCGGCCTTCGCGGTCTCGCCCATCTTCTGGTAGGCGCGCCCGAGGTTCGCGTACGCGGCGCCGCGCTGCTCGTACAGCGTGTCGGCCACCACCTGCTCGAGCTCGCGGATGGCCCCGCGCGTGTCGCCGCGCTCGTAGAGGAAGGCGGCGTAGTTGTTGCGCGCGCGCGAGAACTTCGGGTCCGCGGCGATCGCCTTGCGGAAGTGCTCCTGCGCGAGCTCGTACTCGCCGGTCTTCCAGAACACCTGCGCCAGCGTGTCGTGGACGGCGGCGGCATTCGGGTCGAGCTCGAGCGCGCGCTTGAGGTGCACGATCGCCTGCTCGGTGTTGCCCTTCTCGAGGTATGCCGTCGCGGCCTCGACGCGGCGCTGCACCTCGGCCTGCTTGTCGGCCTTGAAGGTCGACGTGGTGGTGGTCACGCAGCCCTGGGCGAGCAGCGCGAGCACGAGCGGCGCCAGCAGCCGGACCCACCGGCCCGCGGCCCTCATGCGCGCGTCTCCTGCGCACGCCCGGCGGCCGCCGCGTGCGCGGCGCGGTGGCGCGCGGAGCGCCGCGTGCGGTCCTGCACCTGGCCCACGAGCTGGCCGCAGGCGGCGTCGATGTCGTCGCCGCGCGTGCTGCGCACCGTGACGCGGTGCCCGGCCTCGGTGAGCACGTTCCAGAAGCGGCTCACGGCATTGCGGCTCGGCCGCTCGTAGCCCGACTGCGGGAACGGGTTGAACGGAATCAGGTTGATCTTGCACGGGTAGCCGCGCAGCAGCGCGGCGAGCTCGCGCGCCTGCTCGACGCTGTCGTTGACGCCCTTCAGCAGCGTGTACTCGACCGTGATCACGCGCTTGCTGTCGGTCTGCGCGTCCATGTAGCGGCGCGCGGCATCGAGCAGGCTGCGGATCGGGTAGCGGCGGTTGACCGGCACCAGCCGGTCGCGCAGCGCGTCGTTCGGGGCGTGCAGCGAGATCGCCAGCGAGGCCTCGCTGAGCCCGGCCAGGCGCTCGAGGGCCGGCACCACGCCGGCGGTGCTCAGCGTCACGCGGCGCTTCGAGATCCCGTAAGCGAAGTCGTCCATCATGAGATCCATCGCCGCCACGACATTGTCGAAGTTTAGCAGAGGCTCTCCCATGCCCATCATCACCACGTTGGTGATGCTGCGCTGCCCGCCGCGCTTCGGCAGGCCGAAGGAACGCGCCGCGATCCACACCTGGCCGATGATCTCGGCGGCCGTCAGGTCGCGCTGGAAGCCCTGCTTGCCGGTCGAGCAGAAACTGCAGTCGAGCGCGCAGCCCACCTGCGAGGACACGCACAGCGTGCCGCGGCCCTCCTCGGGTATGAACACCGTCTCGACGCAGCTGCCCCCGGTCACGCGCACCAGCCACTTGCGCGTGCCGTCGGCGGAGATGTGCTCCTCGGCCACCTCGGGCGCGCGCACCTCGGCGCATTCCGCCAGCCGCTCGCGGAGCTTGCGGCTGATGTCGGTCATCTGCGCGAAGGAGTCGACGCCCTGGTGGTAGATCCACTTGAACAGCTGCTGCGCCCGGTAGGGCTTCTCGCCGAGGGCGACCAGGAACTCCTCCATGCGCGCGCGCGGCATCCCCAGCAGGTTGACCCGTGCCGGGGGGAAGTCGCTGGCGATCAGCGCCGCGGAGTTGTCCATGGATGGCAGCAGCGACGGCGCCTCAGGCGCGGTCGCACAGTTCCGTGGCGGAGAAGAAGTACGCGATCTCGCGCGCCGCGGAGGCGGCGGAGTCGGAGCCGTGCACCGCGTTGGCGTCGATGGTCTGGGCGAAGTCGGCGCGGATCGTGCCCGGAGCCGCTTCCTTCGGGTTGGTGGCGCCCATCAGCTCGCGGTTCTTCGCCACCGCGTTCTCGCCTTCCAGCACCTGCACCACGACCGGGCCGGAGGTCATGAACTCGACCAGCGCGGGGTAGAACGGGCGCCCCTTGTGCTCGGCGTAGAAGCCGCCGGCGGTGGCGTCGGTCAGGCGCACCATCTTGGCCGCGACCACGCGCAGGCCGTTCTTCTCGAAACGCGAGATGATCTCGCCGACGACGTTCTTCGCGACGGCGTCGGGCTTGATGATCGACAGGGTGCGCTCAATGCTCATGCAATACTCCAGCTCGTGAAACGGGGTGCGCCCGTCCGGGGGCACCGGCCAAAAAAGGAGCGGCATTATAGGCCCCGCCCGCCCTCCCCGGTAAGGGGCGCGAGGGCGCGATAATGCCGCCTTTCAGGCCAGCAGCCCCGGCTCCGGCACGGCGCTGCCACGCAGGCGCGTGTAGGCGCGACGGATCGCGTCGGCCGCCAGCTCGACCTCCTCCGCGGTGCTGAACCGCCCGAGGCTGAACCTGAGCGAGCTGTGCGCGAGCGAATCGCCGAGTCCTAAGGCACGCAAAACGTGGGAAGGTTCCAGGCTGGCCGAGGTGCAGGCCGAGCCCGAGGACACGGCGATGTCCTTCATCGCCATGATCATCGACTCGCCCTCGACCCCGGCGAAGTGCAGGTTGAGCGCCCCGGGCACGCGCCGCGCCGGGTCGCCGTTCTGCCCCACGCCGTCCAGGTCGGCGACGGCGGCCCACAGCCGGTCGCGCAGCTGCCCGATGCGCGCGGCCTCGGCCGGCATCTCGGCGCGCGCGAGGCGCGCCGCCTCGCCCATCCCGACGATCTGGTGCGTCGGCAGGG
>CAYXJM010000025.1:0-13559 GCA_964465455.1 uncultured Klebsiella sp. | reverse complement strand
TCGACGAGGACAGCTGGACCGCGCTGCTCGGCGACCTGTGGGACGGCAAGGGCGACCTGTGGCGCACGCAGCAGATGTACCCCTTCATCCAGTGGGACATCCCGGCGCCCGGCAACACGGCCCTTGGCGCGTATGACCTGAAGGCGGGGATCTACAGCATCAATACCAAGCCGAACCCCGGCACCTTCACGCAGGGCCACAAGGAGTCCGAGCAGTTCTTCAGTGCCCAGGGCATCGCGCGCACGGGCGTGCGCTGAAGCCCGGCGCGCCGGCATCGCGCGATGCGGTGCCGGCGCAGTCGTCGTCGGAGCGGGCCTGATGCGGCCCGGGAGCGCGGACGCGTCACGGCGCATCGTTTGCGGAGCTGCAGGACCATGAACAAGCTGATTGCCATGCTGTGCGCCGCGAGCATCGCGGCGCCTCTCGCCGGTGCCCAGGCGCAGGAAACGAAGCGCTACGACGTGCTCGAGCTTCCGGCCGTGCAGTCGAAGATGGCCGGGCACGCGCTGGTCTACTCGCTGACGCGCGACGGAGACCGCATCTTCGCCACGGGAATCCGCGGCCACATCCTGTATTCGAGCGACTTGGGCGACAGCTGGACGCAGGCGGAATCGGTGCCGGTGCGCTCCTCGCTGCTCGACGCGGCCTTCCCGACGCGCGAGCAGGGCTGGGTCGTGGGCCACGACGGCGTGGTGCTGCACAGCGGCGATGCCGGCCGGACCTGGACGAAGCAGCTCGACGGCGTGAAGCTGGCTGCGATCGGGCTCGACTACTACCGCAAGAAGCTGGAGCAGGAGCCCGACAACGAGCGCTACGCCTTTCTCGTCGACGAAATGACGATCGCGCAGGAGCAGGCGGCGGACCGCCCCTTCTTCAAGGTGCTGATGCTCGACACCAGGCGCGGCTTCGTCGCCGGCGCCTACGGTCTGCTGTTCCGCACCGACGACGGCGGCGAGTCGTGGTACCCGGTGATGGAGAACCTCGAGCTCGAGCAGTTCGTGCACCTGTTCGATGCCGCGGTGCTGCCGCCCGCGGCGGGTGGCGAGGGCGCCGCCGCGGAGCCGCAGATCGTGCTGGCGGGCGAAATGGGCACGATCCTCGCGCTCGATGCGGCCACGCAGCACTGGAAGCGACTGGATTTCCCTTACGACGGCAGCATGTTCACGATTGCAGCCAGCGGCCGCGACGGGCTCGTCACCGGGGGGCTGCGCGGGCTGGTGTTCTACTCGCGCGATCGCGGTGCCAGCTGGCAGGAGGCCAGCAAGCCCCAGACCGGGGCGATCGTCGCGAGCACGGTGCTCGCCGACGGACGCATCGTGCTGGGCGTGCAGGACGGCAACCTGCTGGTCAGTTCCGACGGGGGGGCGAATTTCGAGGCCTTGCCGCCGGAGAACCCGGCGCCGATCAGCGACCTGCTCGAGGGGCGCCCGGGCGAGCTCGTCCTGAGCGGCAGCTTCGGGCTGCGCGTGCGGGTTCTCGATGCGGCGCAGCGCGTCGCACGCCAACCATAAGCGAGGGGGATAGACGCGCATGGCCTACGTCGAGCATACCGACGACTTTCCGCCGATCCGCGACCTCGCGGAGTTCGACACCCGCTCGGGCAGCCTGATCGAGCGGATCGTGTTCAACAACCGGGGCGTGATCTTCGTCGCCTTCCTGCTCATCACCGCGGTGCTCGCGTGGACCGCCGCGACGCGCCTGCAGATGCTGGGCAGCTTCGAGAAGATGCTGCCCAAGGACCATCCCTACGTTCAGAACTACAAGGCCAACGCCGATTCGCTGCGCGCGCTGGGCAACGTGCTGCGCCTCGCGGTCGAGACCGACGGTGACACGATCTACACGCCCGAGTTCCTGAAGACCTTGCAGGAGGTCAGCAACGAGGTGTTCTACATCCCGGGCGTGGCACGCGAGAGCATGAAGTCGCTGTGGACGCCGAACACGCGCTACCGCGTGGTGACCGAGGAGGGCTTCGAGGGCGGCCCGGTGGTTCCGCCCGACTACGACGGCTCGCCCGCCTCCGTCGCGATGGTGAAGCTCAACGTCGAGCGCGCCGGGCTGATCGGCAACCTCGTCGCGAACGACCAGCGCTCCTCGGCGATCCTGATCCCGATCGCCGAGATCGATCCCGACACCGGCCAGCGCATCAGCCTCTACGAGTTCTCGAGGCGGCTGGAGGACGTGCGCGAAAAGTTCCAGAAGGACGGCATCAAGATCCACATCATCGGCTTCGCCAAGATCGTCGGCGACCTCATCGACGGCCTGATCGCCGTGATGATGTTCTTCGCCGTCGCGGTGGTGATCTCGGTGGCGCTGCTCTACTGGTACACGCGCTGCTGGCGCAGCACGCTGATCGTGCTCGGCGTCACGATCGCGGCCGTGACGTGGCAGCTCGGTCTGATCAGCGCGCTCGGCTTCGAGCTCGATCCCTACTCGATCCTGGTGCCGTTCCTGGTGTTCGCGATCGGCATCTCGCACGGGGCGCAGAAGCTGAACGGGGTGCTGCAGGACATCGGCCGCGGCTGCCACCGCTACGTGGCGGCGCGATACACCTTCCGCCGCCTGTTCCTCGCCGGCTTCACGGCGCTCGCCGCTGACGGCGTGGGCTTCGCGGTGCTGCTCATCATCACGATCCCGGTGATCCAGGATCTCGCGATCACCGCGAGCATCGGCGTGCTGGTGCTGATCTTCACGAACCTGATCATGATCCCGGTGGCGCTGTCCTATCTCGGGGTCACGAAGAGCGCGGCGGATCGTGCGGTGCGACACGAGCACGAGGCACACGGGGAACTGCGCGGCCTGTTCGGCTTCCTGCTGCGCTTCACGCGCCGGCCCTGGGCGATCGCCGCGATCGCGACCGCGGCGGTGCTGAGCGTCGGGGCGCTGCACATCGCCGAGGGACTACAGATCGGTGACCTCGATCCGGGCGCCCCGGAACTGCGGCCGGATTCGCGCTACAACCGCGACGTCAAGTTCATGATCGAGCACTACTCGGTCTCGAGCGACATCTTCGCGGTGATCGTGAAGACACCGAAGGACGGCTGCACGAACTATGAGGCACTCAGCCTCGCCGAGGAGCTCGAGTGGCGCCTGCGCCAGCTGCCCGAGGTGGAAGACGTGATCGGCATGCAGACCGGGACACGGCGGCTGCTCTCGGGGCTGAACGAGGGCTACATCAAGTGGCTCTCGCTGAACCGCAACCAGTCCTCGATCAACTACGCCGCGGTCGAGCTCGTCGACCAGCGGCTGGTGAACCCGGAGTGCTCGGTGTCGCCGATGCTGGTCTACCTCTCGGACCACAAGGCGAAGACGCTGCAGTCGGTGGTCGACACGCTCGAGCAGTTCAATGCCGAGTGGCCGAGCGACAAGGTCCAGTTTCTCGGGGCCGCCGGCAACGCCGGCTTCGAGGCGGCGACGAACATCGTGGTGAAGAAGGCCAACCGCGAGATGATGTTCTACGTCTACGCCGCGGTAATACTGCTCAGCTTCATCACGTTCCGCTCCATCGCGGGCGTGCTCTGCGCCGTGATTCCGCTGATGGTGACCTCGATACTCTGCGAGGCGCTGATGGTGCTGCTCGGCATCGGCGTGAAGGTGGCGACGCTGCCCGTCATCGCGCTCGGCGTCGGGATCGGCATCGACTACGCGCTGTACGTCCTCACCGTGACGCTGGCGAAGACGCGCCAGGGCCTGCCGCTCGAACGCGCCTACGCTGCGGCGCTCGGCTTCACCGGGCGCGTCGTCGCGCTGGTCGGCGTCACGCTGGCGGCCGGCGTGGTGGCGTGGGCCTTCTCGCCGATCAAGTTCCAGGCCGACATGGGCATCCTGCTGACCTTCATGTTCCTGTGGAACATGGTGGGCGCGCTGGTGCTGATGCCGGCGCTCGCGCATTTCCTTCTGCCGAAGCCGAAGGAGGAGCCGGCCCATGCGTGAGATGCCGGTGCCCGACGTCGGCCTCGGCGCGATGATCCTGCGCCGCGCGGCGCTGGTGCCGGACCTGCCCGCGCTGAGTTTCGAGGGCGAGACGATCAGCTACCGCGACTTCGGCGCGCGCATCCGCCGTCTCGCGAGCGTGTTGCGCAAGCTCGGCGTCAACCGCGGCGACCGCGTCGCGTTCCTCGGGTTCAACCACCCGGTGTTCCTCGAGACGCTGTTCGCGGCCGCCGCGATCGGCGCGATCTTCGTGCCGCTGAACTTCCGCCTCACCGCAGCGGAGCTCGAGTTCATCGTGAACGACGCCGGCGTGCACACCCTGCTCGCCGACGATGCGCACAAGACCGTGATCGACGCCGTGCGCGCCGGGCTCTGCTGCCGGCGCTACGTGGCGGCGGAATCGCCGTCGGAGGGCTGGACGGATCACGCGCAGACCGGCGAGCACCTGCTGCCGCTCGCCGCGGCGGAACGCGTCGAGGCCGACGAGGTCGCGCTGATCATGTACACCTCGGGCACCACCGGGCGGCCCAAGGGCGCGATGCTGACGCACGGCAACCTGTTCTGGAACAACGTCAACGCGCGCTTCGGGCCGGACACGCCAGCCAGTGGCGTGAGCCTGACGGCGGCGCCGCTGTTCCACATCGGCGGCCTCAACGTCACCACGCTCGCGGGGCTGCAGAGCGGCGGCCACGTGGTGCTGCACCGCAGCTTCGACCCGGGCCTGGTGCTCGGGGACATCGCGCGCTATCGCGTCGGCACCATGTTCGGGGCGCCGGCGATGTTCCTGTTCATGAGCCAGCACCCGGCCTTCGCCAGCGCCGATCTCGGGAGCGTGGAGGTGCTGGTCTGCGGCGGCGCGCCGGTTCCCGAGGCGCTGATCCGCGTCTACGGCGCGCGCGGCATCCGCCTCTGCCAGGGCTACGGTCTGACCGAGACTGCGCCTTTCGCGACCTTCCTCGGCAGCCGCTGGATCGAGACCAAGCTCGGTTCGGCCGGGCAGCCGCCGCTCTACGGCGACGTGCGCGTGGTGGACGGCCAGAACCGGCCGCTCGGGCACGGCGAGCGCGGCGAGGTCTGCGTGCGCGCGCCCAACGTGATGAAGGGCTACTGGAACCGCCCGGAGGCCACGCGCGAGGCCATCGACGCCGAGGGCTGGTTCCACACCGGCGACGTGGGCTACTTCGACGCCGAGGGCTTCCTGTTCCTGTGCGATCGGGTCAAGGACATGGTGATCACGGGCGGCGAGAACGTGTATCCGGCCGAGGTCGAAAGCGTCCTGTACGAACACCCGGCGATCGCCGAGGTGGCCGTGATCGGGCTGCCCGACGAGAAGTGGGGCGAGGCGGTCACCGCGGTGGCGCGACTGGTGCCCGGCAGCGCGCTCACGATCGAGGAACTGCGCGCGTTCGCGGGCGAGAAGCTCGCGCGCTACAAGCTGCCGCTCAGGCTGCACGTCGTCGACGAAATGCCGCGCAACCCCGCGGGCAAGGTGCTCAAGTACCAGCTGCGCGAGCTGCTGGGCGCGTAGGTCCGCATTCATGCGGACAATGCTGTCCGGATGAATCCGGACCGGGGGGCTGTCCGGATGAATCCGGACCTACGGGACGGGTTCGACAAGGAGAGAACGGTGCAATTCGGCGTCATCCCGATCTGCGACAAGCGTTTCACCACCGACCCGCGCTGGGTGCGCGGCTTCCTCGCGATGCTGGAGGCGGAGGGCGCCGAGTCGGTGTGGATGCCCGAGCACGTCGTGATGGCCGACGACTACGAACCGCGCTACGAGTACTCGGCCGACGGCCGCGCGCCGGTGGCGCCCGACACCATGATGCCGGATCCGCTCGAGTGGCTCGCCTTCGCCGCCGCGTGCACCGAGCGCCTGGGGCTCGCCACCGGCGTGCTGGTCGGCCCGCAGCACAGCGCGGCGATGCTCGCCAAGCGGCTGGCGACGCTCGATGCGCTGTCGGGCGCTCGGGTGCGGGTCGGCATCGGCATCGGCTGGCAGAAGGAGGAATACGAGGCCGTGGGCGTGCCCTACGCCGACCGCGGTCGCCGCCTCGACGAATGCCTCGACGCGATGCGCGCGCTGTGGCGCGACGACCCGGCCACGTTCCGCGGCGACTTCGTGCGCTTCGAGCGCGTGTTCTGCGACACCAAGCCCGCGCAGCCGGGCGGCGTCCCGTTCTACATCGGCGGCAGCTCCGAGGCGGCGGCGCGGCGCGCCGGCCGGCGCGGCGACGGCTTCTATCCCTACGTGATCTCGCCCGAGGATCTCGCGGCGCGCATGGCCACGGTGCGCGCGAGCGCCGCCGAAGCCGGACGCAGCCTCGACGGCTTCTCGGTCACGGTCTGGCCGGCCAGCTGGCGTCCCGGCGCGACCTTCGACATCGGGCTGGCGCGCGCCTACCGCGACGCCGGCGCCGACCGCCTGATCATCGCCGCCTACGAGGCCGGCGACAGCACGCCCGCGGCGCTGCGCGCGCTGGTGGCGGGCTACCGCGACCGCGTCGTCGCCGCGCTCTGAGCGCCGCGGCGCGCCCTTCCGTCAACCCGCAGCAGGGAGAGCCGTACCATGGAGGCAATCGATCCGCGCACGCCGGTGCTGGTCGGCATCGGCATCGTCGACCAGAAGGAGAAGGATCCCGCGCGCGCGCGCGAGGCGGTGCAGCTCATGATCGATGCCGTGCGCGCGGCGGGCGCCGATTGCGGCGTGCCGGCGCTGGTGGCCGAGGCCGAACGCATCTACGTGCCGCAGGGGCTGTGGAGCTACGCCGATCCGGCGCGCATGATCGCGCGCACGATCGGTGCCGACGGCGCGCACACCGTCTACGCCAGGGTCGGCGTCCTGCAGCAGACGCTGATGGGCGACGCCTGCGCGCGCATCGCGGCCGGCGGGACCGACGTCGCGATCGTGGTCGGCGGAGAGGCGCGCTTTCGCGCGCTGCAGGCGCAGATCGCCGGCACCGAGGCGGCGGAGACGCCGTGGACCGAGGAGCCCGACGAGGTGCTGACGCCCGCCGAGGAACTGCAGCTGCCGCTGGAGATCGACTCCGGGCTCGGCATGATGCCGGTGGGCTACTACGCGGTCGTGGAGAGCGCGTTCCGCGCCGCGCAGGGGCTCGGCGTCGAGGAGCACCGCGACCGCATGGCGGCGCTCTACAGCCGCTTCAGCGAGATCGCCGCCGAAAACCCGCACGCCTGGAAGCGCGAGCGGGTCGCGGCAGCGGAGATCCGCGATCCCTCGCCGCGCAACCGCATGCTCGCCTTCCCGTACACGAAGCTGCACAACACCTCGTGGAACGTGGACCAGGCCGCGGCGCTGCTGTTCTGCTCGGCGGCGCGCGCCACGGCGCTCGGCATACCGCGCAGCCGCTGGGTGTTCCCGCGCGCCAGCACGGAGTCGAACCACATGCTCGCGCTGTCCGAACGCCCTGAGCTGCATCGCCTGCCGGGGGCGCGCATCGCCGGGCAGCGCGCGCTCGAATCCGCGGGACTCGCTCCCGCCGAGCTGGACTTCGTGGAGCTGTACTCCTGCTTCCCGATCGCGGTGGAGCTCTACGCGGCGGAACTCGGCATCCCGGCCGACCGCGACTGGACCGTGACCGGCGGCATGCCCTTCGCCGGCGGGCCGCTGAACAACTACGTGCTCCAGGCCACCGCGCGGATGGCGGAACTGCTGCGCGCCCGCCCGGGCAGCAGCGGCCTGGTGAGCTCGGTGTCGGGCTACCTGACCAAGCAGGGCTTCGGCGTGTGGTCGAGCGCGCCGGGACCGCGCGGATTCGCCTTCGCCGACGTGAGCGCGGAGGTCGCCGCCGCGTCGCCGCCGCGCCGCGTCGTTCCCGCGCCGGAGGGCGAGGCGCGGATCTGCGGCTACACGGTGATGTACCACAACGACCAGCGCGTCTGCGGCGTGGCCCTGCTGGACCTGCCGGACGGCGCGCGCACGCTCGCGAACACCCTCGAACCGGCGCTGATGGACCGGCTGGAGCGCGAGGAGTGCTGCGGGCGCGCGGTGCGGCTCTCGGGCGGGCGCTTCGTCCTTGCCTGAGCGGGTTCAGCGCGCCTTGCGCAGGCGCGCCTGCAGGCCGCGCGGACTGAGCGCGTCCGCGCCCGAGGGCAGGGGTTCGGGCTCGAGCAGCGGCGGGCGCGGGGGAGGCGGCGGGCGGTGCCCGTCGCCGGGCCGGTAGCGATACGGCGGGTAGTAGGGCACCAGCCAGCGCTCTTCCACGGGTGCGTCGTACGGCGGCTCGGGCGGGTAGGGTTCCGGTTCGTACGGCTGCGCGCGTTCCTGCTCGCGCGCGAGGCGGTCTGCACGCAGGCGGTCCGTGGTCTCGCGCATCTGTTCGAGCCGCGCCGCGGCTTCTGCATCGGGCACCGCGGGCCCGGCCCGGGTCTCGATCACCTCGGCGGGCGTGCCCGCCGGCGGCGGCGTGTCGGAGTAGGTCACCTTGCCCTCGGCGTCGACGGTCTTGTAGACGGTGGCGCCGAGGGCGGGGAGCGCGACCAGCAGCGCACCCGCCAGCACCGCCCGGCGCCGTGGCGCCCCGTTGCGCACTCTCATCGTCATGTCCTCCGTCGACTGCCGTGGCGCATTGTGGCGCGCCCCCCGCCGCGACGCCTGACGCGGATCAAGCCGCGTTGCGATAGCTGTCCGTTCCCGTTGCCGCGCCACCGCGTCGGACTCTACTATCGTGCGCGACATCGTGTCAGCAGGAGAGTTACCGTGGCTTCGACCGCGACCGAATACCGCACCGCCGAGCAGTGCGTCGAGGCAGCGCTCGCGCGGGTGGGCAAGAACCTCATGGTCGGTGCCCCGATCGCGCTCGGCAAGCCGAACCAGCTCGTCAACGCCTTCTACCGGCGCGCGGTGGCCGACCCGTCGATCCGCTTCACGCTGTTCACCGGCCTGTCGCTGGAGAAGCCGCGGCCGGGCTCGGAGTTCGAGCAGCGCCTGCTCGGGCCCTTCATCGAGCGCCAGTTCGGCAGCTACGAGGAGCTCGAGTACATGGCAGCGCTGCGCGAAGGGAGCCTGCCGCCGAACATCCGGGTGCACGAGTTCTATTTCCGCGCCGGCTCGATGAAGGGCGTGGTGCAGGCCCAGCGCGACTACGTCTCCACCAACTACACCTTCGCCTCGCGCGACCTGGTCGACCGCGGCATGAACGTGATGGTGCAGCTGGTCGCCAGCCGCGAGGTCGACGGGCGGCGCATGCTGAGCCTCGCCTCGAACACCGACACCTCGCTCGACCTCCTGCCATGGGTCGCCGAGCGGCGCGCGCGCGGCGAGCCGTGCATGGCGATCGCCCAGGTGCACGGCGACATGCCGTTCATGTACAACCGCGCGATGGTCGAGCCGGACTGCTTCGACGCGCTGCTGGTGAACGCCGAGTACGACAAGACGCTGTTCGCGGCGCCGAACCTCTCGGTGGGCACCACGGACTTCGCGATCGGCGTGCACACCAGCGCGCTGCTGCGCGACGGCGGGACGCTGCAGATCGGCATCGGCTCGCTGGGCGATGCGATCGTCTACGCGAGCCGCCTGCGCCACGAGGACAACGCGGCCTATCGCGAGGTGGTGGCCGCGCTCGGCACCGATGCGGATCTCATCGACCGCGTCGGCGGGCTCGGGCACTTCGAGGCCGGCCTCTACGGCTGCAGCGAGATGTTCGTGAACGGCTTCATGCACCTGATGCGCGCGGGCATCGTGCGCCGGCGCGTCTACGACGACGCCCGCCTGCAGCGCGCGCTGAACAGCAGCGGGTCCGAGCGTCCCGACGCGGCCCTGCTCGGCGCCCTGCGCGACCAGGGCGCGGTCGGCTCGCCGCTCACGGCGGCCGACGTGGAGTTCCTGCGGCACTGGGGCGTCTTCGACGCCGCGGTGCAATGGCGCGACGGCGCGCTCGAGCGCGACGGCCAGCGCTGCTGCGCCGCGATCGGCGACGCCGCCGCGCTCGAGGCGGTGTGCGCGCTGGCGCTGGGCAGCGAGCTGCGTGGCGGGATCCACATGCACGGCGGCTTCTTCCTCGGGCCGCGCGACTTCTACCACGCGCTGACCGCGATGCCGCGCGAGGAGTCCGAGCTGATCGGCATGGACAGCGTACGGCGCATCAACCGCATCGACGATCCCGTGCTGCACGGGCTGCAGCGTCGCGACGCGCGCTTCGTGAACACCGGCATGATGGTCACGCTCGGCGGGGCCGTGGTCTCCGACGGGCTTGAGAACGGGGAGGTGGTCAGCGGCGTCGGCGGGCAGTACAACTTCGTGGCGCAGGCCCACGAGCTGTCCGGCGCGCGCTCGATCATCTGCATCCGCGCCACGCGCGGCAGCGGCCGCTCCCTGCGCTCGAACATCGTGCACCACTACGGCCACATCACCATTCCGCGGCACCTGCGCGACATCGTGGTCACGGAGTACGGCGCGGCGGACCTGCGCGGGCGCAGCGACGAGGAGATCATCAAGGCCCTGATCGGCATCGCCGATTCGCGCTTCCAGACCGAGCTGCTCGAGGCCGCGCGGCAGGCGGACAAGATCGATCCGGACTGGGAAATCCCCGAGGCGCAGCGCCACAACCACCCCGAGCGCATCGCCGGCGTGCTCGGCGCGTGGCGCAAGCGCGGCTATTTCCCGCCCTTTCCGCTGGGAACCGATTTCACGCCCGAGGAAGTCGCGCTGGGCGGCAGCCTGAAGGAGATCAAGGCGCTGATGGAGCACCCCGCGCAGCTGCTGCGCGCCGTCATCCGCGCGTTCACGACCGACGTCGACGAGGAGCAGGCGCGCCC
The DNA here is from genome assembly GCA_964465455.1 of uncultured Klebsiella sp. Classification (GTDB taxonomy): domain Bacteria; phylum Pseudomonadota; class Gammaproteobacteria; order Pseudomonadales; family UBA5518; genus UBA5518. Next base: position 2,852 of record CAYXJM010000025.1, on the reverse strand, counting down.
CTACCTGGAGCGCATCGGGCTGGCCCATCCGGACACGCCGAAGGAAATGCTGCTGCAGCACCTGCTGCTGCTGGAGCTCGAAACGCGCGGGGTGCTGCGGCCTATCTGAGGGCGGCGGTCAGGCGAGGTGCTTGTCGAGGTAACGCTCGATTTCCTGCTGCAGGCGGTTCTTCAGCATCAGCATCAGCACGCCCAGCTTCACGTCGACGAGGATGTCCTGGTCCTGCAGCGTCAGGCGCGCGTCGATGCCGCCGGAGTAGTTGTAGTGGACGGTGTTGCCCTCCCAGCGGTAGTCGCCGCCGAATTCGCTCTTCAGCTGCTTCGCGAGGCTCTCGGCGCGCCGGCGCAGCGTCCGGTCGTCGAGCTCGTGGTCGCGCTGGATGTAGATGCGGCTCATTCACTTTCCTCCGGCCCTGACCCACGTCAAGATTGTGCGCGTTCCCGGGACGGTTGCCAATCGTCCGGACGTGACATAATAAGACTGTTCTGATGTTCCCGCGGGGAGGCAGCAAGTTGCGCCAGTCGACGGATAGGCAGTCTTCATCGATATTCGAGATGCCGCTGACGGGACGGCTGGTCGTGCGGCCGGCGATGCGCGCGCTGGGCGAGGCGCTGCCGGATTTCCGCGCGCTCGCGCGGCGAAACCGCCGCCTGGCCCGGCTCGAACGGGCCATGGAGGAGGCCACCAGCTACGGCGCCTGGCGCGAGGCGGCGATGAGCTACGACAAGGAGGCGGGGCTCGAGGAGTGGAAATTCGCCGATGCCTCCCCGTTCTACGACTACAAGCTGATCCAGCGCCGCCTCGGGCAGATCCTGGCCGCGCGCGAGGGCGGCTACCTGCGCCGCCTGATGTTCATCCTGCAGGAGGGCCTGCACGGCAACCTCGGCAACATCTCCAACCCGATGCTCTACCGCTGCACGCGCTTCGGCACCAAGCGGCTGATCGAGCACTACCTCGACGAGGTCTGCGAGGCGCTCGACTGGCTCTGCGACGACGACTCGGGGGAGGTCACGCTGGCCGAGAAGATCGAGTTCTTCGAGGCCACCAGCCAGACCTTCGGCCAGTCGGCCCTGATGCTGAGCGGCGGCGCCGCGCTCGGCATCTACCACATGGGCGTGGTGAAGTCGCTGTGGGAGAACGGCCTGCTGCCGCACGTGATCTCGGGCTCGAGCGCCGGCTCGATCGTCGCGGCGATGCTCGGCACGCACAACGACGAGGAACTGCGCGAGGTGATGGCGCACCGCGAGTCGCTGGTCGGACTGATCAAGTGGAACTCGCCGCCGCGCACCTACCTCTTCGACGTCGAGCATTTCAACCGCAAGCTGAAGGAGCGCATCGGGGAGATGAGCTTCCAGGAGGCGTTCCGCCACAGCGGCCGCGCGATCAACCTGACGGTCTCGGCCTACGACCCGCTCGATGAGGGCAGGCTGCTCAACCACTGCACGTCGCCGAACGTCGTGATCAACAGCGCCGTGCGCGCGTCCTGCGCGGCGCCCTTCCTGCTGCCGCCGGTGGAGCTGCTGGCGAAGACCATCAACGGCGAGATCATTCCCTACCTGAAGAACCGGATGTTCCTCGACGGGTCGATCGGCGACGACCTGCCGATACGCCGCCTGACGCGCCTCTACGGCGTGAACCATTCGATCGTGAGCCTGGTGAACCCGCTGGTGCTGCCGTTCGCCTCGCGCAGCGCCCACCAGGGCAACGACGTCGCCGCGCTCACCCGGCAGTACGCGACGCGCCTGTTCAAGGAGACCACGAACTTCTCGATGCAGCTGGTGCAGAAGGGCATACCGTTCGACAACGTCAACTTCGCGATCGACAAGCTGCGCTCGGTGCTGATCCAGGACTACCGCGGCGACATCACGCTGGTGCCGCCGCGCCGGCCCACGCACGTCTTCAAGCTCTTCAGCGACCAGTCGCACGCCGAGGAGACCGAGTTCGTGGCGATCGGCGCGCGCATCACGTGGCCCTATCTCGAGATGATCAAGAACACCACGGCGGTCAGCCGGGCGTTCCGCGCCTGCCTCGACCGGCTGCACGCGCGCGCCCGCGATCCGCGCCGGGCCCGTGGCAAGAGCTGATTTTCGGACGGAGTGATACATGAGCGCGTACAGGAAATGGGAATGCGTGATCTGCGGCTTCATCTACGACGAAGCCCTCGGCCTGCCGGAAAAGGGCATCGCGCCGGGCACGCGCTGGGAGGATGTTCCCGAGGATTTCGAGTGCCCGGATTGCGGCATCAGCAAGTTCGACTTCGACCTCATGGAAGAGTGAGGCGCGCGGCGCGCGCTGGCGATGCCTGACTGGGCGCTGCGCTTCGAGAATTTCTCCCCGCTCCACCTCGCGACGGTGCTGTTCTTCGCCGCGCTGTGGCTGGCGCTGGCGGTCGGCGGGCGCCGCGTGGCCGGCGGCCCGCAGGAGGCGCGCTGGCGCGCGTGGCTGTGCGGCGCGATGGCGCTCGCGTGGTTCGCCGCCAACGGCGGGCAGCTGCTGCCGGGCGTCTTCGTGGCGTCGGAGAACCTGCCGCTGCAGATCTGCGACATCGCGGGGATCCTGGCGCCGCTGGCCCTGTGGCGGCGCACGCGGCGCCTGTTCGGGGTGCTGTACTTCTGGGGGCTGGTCTTCAGCGTGCAGGCGATCGCGACGCCGGACCTGCATCACGGGCCCGCCAGCATCGCGTTCTGGATGTTCTGGATACCGCACGCGAACATCACCGGTGCGGCCGTCTATGCGTTGGTGGTGGAGGGGTACCGGCCGCGCTGGCGCGAATGCGCGCAGGCCTACGCGCTGGCGCTGCTGTACCTCGCGCTGATCCTGCCCTTCGACCTGCTCACCGGCTTCAACTACG
>CAYXJM010000024.1:10373-13641 GCA_964465455.1 uncultured Klebsiella sp. | reverse complement strand
GGTTCTTCACGCGCTTGATGTCCGCCAGCGGCAGCGAGAGGCAGGCGAAGCCGCGCTCCTTGCCGATGACGCCGTTGCAGGGCAGCACGGGTGCGGCTGCGGGCCGCGCGCCCGAGCGCGGCTTCTCCGGCTGGCCGAGCGCCGCGATGGCAGGGCGGAGCATCGACAGCGCGTGGCGGCCGGCGCGCGCCGGAGCCTGCAGCAGATTGCCGACGGTGCGCGCGTAGAGCTGCAGCTCCGACGGCGCACCGCCGGTCGCTGCCCCCAGCAGCTCGGGCGGGGTGGGCCGCGGCGGCGGATCGGCTTCGAAGTCGCACAGAGCCTCGCCGATCCGCTGCGCGCCCTGGCCGTCCATCATGCAGTGGTGCAGCTTCTGCAGCAGGGCATAGCGGTTGCCCGCGAGGCCCTCGATGAACCACAGTTCCCACAGCGGCTTGCTGCGGTCGAGGCGGCGACTGTAGAGGTAGCCGGCGAGCTCGGTCAGCGCGCGCATGTCGCCGGGCGCAGGCACCGCGATGCGGTGGATGTGCCGGTCGATGCTGTACTGGTCGTCCTCGACCCAGTACGGCAGGTCGAGACCGAAGGGAACTTCCCGCAGTTTCCAGCGGAACTGGGGGATCGGGTCGATGCGCTCGGCGACGAACGCCTTGAGCTTTTCGAAGCAGAAATCGCGCGACTCGCTGGCATCGAGTATCACCAGCCCGGCGGTGTGCTGGTAGCCGGTGTCGGTCTCGGTGCTGACGAAGAGGTTGGCGGACTCGGAGAGCTGGAGCATCGCGCGTTCCTGCGGGTGAACGGGACGTGCTGCGGATTCTCGCACACAAGGCCGCGTCATCGTTGACGACGCAGATCAAGGTTTTGCGGATTCCCGGCGCGTGGGCGGTGCGCGGGTTGGACTCGGCCTGCCAATCGCAGTAGATTCCAGCGTGTCCCGGTCAATCCCGGCCCGCCGGGCCGCGGCAAACGGTGCGCTCATGAATCGTGAGGCGGTGAGTTCCGACATTCCGGCCGCGTCCATCCTGGACCTGCCGCCGCTGGCGACCGTCAGGGTGCTCGACGCGGAGATCTGCTACCGCGAAGCGAGCGGTCCGGCGAATGCGCCGGTCGTGCTGCTGGTGCACGGCATCCTGGCGACATCGGGACTGAACTGGATGCACGCCTTCGCGCCGCTCAGCCGGCACTTCCGCGTGATCGCGCCCGATCTCTGCGGCCATGGCGGCGACCGCTTCCACCGCCGCCGGTTCACGCTGGAGGACTGCGCCGACGACATCGCCGCGCTGATCGCCGTGCTGGGCCTGAAGCGCGTGATCGTGGTCGGCTACTCGATGGGCGGCATGGTGGCGCAGTACGTGGCGCGCCGTCACGGCGGCCTGATCAGCGGGCTGGTGCTCTCCGGTGTCGACTGGGGCTCGCCGCACTACGGCCGTGCCACGCAGCTCGTCGGTCCCGCGGTCATGGAAGCCGCCGTGCGGCTGGTGCACCTGCAGGTCTGTCTGCTGCGTGCGCCGGTGGCGTTGCTGCAACGCCTGGGCGGGGCAGGGTCCGGGCGACGCGAGCCGGGTCCGCTGCGCGCGTCGATGCGGGAATTCACCGGTCACAACCCCAGGGCCATCGGTGGCGCGGTGCGCTCGACCATGCGCTTTCGCAGCCTCGACTGGCTCCACGACATCCGCGTGCCGACCACCGTGCTGGTCACGCTGCGCGACAGGCTGTTCCCGCAGGCGGAGCAGCGGCGGATGGCCGAGGCCATCGACGGGGCACGGGTGCGCGAGTTCGACGGTGGGCACGTCGCGGTGAGGGAGCCGGCGTATGCCACGGCGCTGGTCGAGGCCTGCCGCGAGCTCAGTGCGCGCATGGCGCGGTCCGCGCGCTGAAGGCGATGGCAGCGCGCGCGGAGGTGGCGGGATGTTTCGGCTGAGCGGACACGATGCGTATTTCCTGTACCAGGAAACGCAGACCACGCCGATGCACACGCTGAAGATCCTCGTCGGGCGACACACCCCCGGGGCCTCCCCGGGCTTGCACGAGATCAAGCAGTCGATCTGCGCATCGCTGGACATGATTCCCGGCTTCAGGCGCCGCATCGTCCCGGTGCCGCTCGGCCTGCACCATCCGGTAGTCATCGAGGACCCCGATTTCAACATCGACCTGCACGTGCACCGGCTCGCGGCGCCGGCACCGGGCGGTGCCGCGGAGCTCGACGAGGTGATCGCGCAGGTTTCCTCCCACCCGCTCGATCATTCGCGGCCCCTGTGGGAAATGTGGATGGTCGAGGGGCTCGAGGGCGGTCGCGTCGCCTTCGTGGTGAAACTGCACCACGCGATCGCCGACGGGCAGGCGTCGGTCAACCAGTTCGAGCGCATGCTGGGAGCGGGCGGGCACGAACCGGCCCCTGCCGTGCCGGTGCCATGGCAGCCGGAAGCAGTACCGTCCCCGGGGCGGCTGATGCGCGATGCGCTGCGCGACCAGATCGTGGACGTCCGTCGACTGCCGGCGCTGATCGGGCAGACCATCCGCACCCTGCACCGCATCTATTTGCGCCACCGTGCCAGGGCGCTCGACATCCCGCTGCCGAACAAGGTGCCGCCGACCCCCTTCAACCGCTCGCTCTGCGGGCAGCGCGATTTCGCGACCGTGCGATTCGCGCTCGAGGACATCAAGGCGATCAAGTCGGGTCTCGGCGGCACCGTGAACGACGTCGTGATGGCCATGGTGGCCGGTGCGGTGCGCGAATACCTGCTCGAGCGCAAGCGGCTGCCGGCGCAGCCGCTGGTGGCCTCGGTGCCGGCCGCCGGCGTCGAGCAGGCGGGCGCAAAGCGCGTGTTCGGCAACACGGCTTCCGGCGTCACCGTGTACCTGCGGACCGACATCGGTGAGGCGCGCGCGCGCTATGCCGCCACGCGCGAGGCGATGGCCGCGAGCAAGGAGCTGCTGGAGCTGCTCGGACGGAACACGTTCCACAGCTGGGCGGACTACATACCACCGCTGCTGTACACCGCGCTCCAGCGCCTCAAGGTGCATTTCCGCCTGGCGGAGCGCCGCGCCGCGGCGATGAACCTCATCGTGTCCAACGTCCAGGGTCCGCGCCAGGGCGCGCCGATGCCGGGCTTCGACGTGGAGGAACTGATCTCCGGGGGTCCGCTGCTCGAGGGCGTCGCGCTCAACATCACGGCCTGGAGCTTCAACGGCAGGCTCAATTTCGGGCTGGTGGCCTGCCGCCGGGCGGTGCCGGACCTCCCCGCGCTGGCCCGGCTGCTGCAGCGGCAGC
>CAYXJM010000024.1:0-10273 GCA_964465455.1 uncultured Klebsiella sp. | reverse complement strand
GCGGCCGCGGCGTGCCCTTCGTCTGGGGCCATGCACTGCAGTGCAGCATGCGCGCCGACGCGGCGAGCGGCGTGTTCGACTGGTCCGGGCTCGCGCCCGGGGTGCGCGTGATCCGCTACGACGCGCGCGCGCATGGCGAGTCGTGCAGCGAGCCGGATCCGCGCGGGTGCGCGTGGGAGAGCCTGGCCCGTGACATGTGGCGGGTCGCCGAGGACTGCGGCGCGGACTTCCCGGTGCTCGGCGGCGCGTCGATGGGATGCGCGACCGCCGTGTGGGCGGCGATGCAGCACCCGCGGCGGGTCGCCGGCCTGGTGCTCGTCATTCCGCCCACGGCCTGGGAGTGGCGCCCGCGCCAGGTGCGCTCGTATTTGATGATGGCACGGCTGGTGCGGTTCGCCGGCAGGCTGCCGTTCCGCGCGGCGAGCGCGCTCCTCGGCGACCGCCCGCCCGACGCTCCGCTGAAGGCGATCGCGCGGGAGGTCGTGCGCGAGCTCGCGACGCGCGATCCGCGCGACGTCGAGGTCGCCTTCAAGGGCGCCGCGCTCTCGGACCTGCCGTCGCCGGAGCGCTGTGCGGGACTGCGCATGCCGACGCTCATCCTCGCCTGGCGCAACGATCCCGCGCACCCCGTGGAGGTCGCGCAGCGGCTCGCGGAGGCCATGCCGAACGCGCGGCTCGAGATCGCGGAGAGCGAGCGCGACGTGCGGGGCTGGACCGATGCAGTGAGGAATTTCCTGGGGAAAGCAGGCGGGCAGCGGCGCAAGGCCTCCGGCAGACAGGTAGCACAGCGATGAACCGGATTCTCCCGCCACGTTTCGAGGGCACATTCCGCCTGCCGGACGGCCGCACGCTGGGTTACGCGGAGTACGGCCCCGTCGACGGCAAGCCCATCCTCTGGTTTCACGGCACGCCGGGAGCGCGGCGCCAGATAGCGCCGGAAGCGCGGCGTCTGGCCATCAGGCGCAAGGTGCGACTGATAGCGGTGGAGCGGCCGGGCATCGGCGACTCCACGTCCCACAGCTACGGCTCCCTGGCCGATTGGGCCGAGGACATCCGGGTCTTTTGCGACGCGAAGGGAATCAGGGAATTCGCGGTCTGCGGCCTTTCCGGTGGCGGCCCCTATGCGCTGGCCTGTGCGTTCTATCTGCAGGGGCGGGTGGTGGCGGCGACCATTCTCGGCGGTGTTGCGCCGGCGCGAGGCGACGATGCGGTCGAGGGCGGCGTATCCACGCTGGCGCGGCGCCTGTCACCGGTGGTCAGGCATCTGCGGGTGCCGGTCAACCGCCTGATGCTTCGCCTGATACGGCGCCTGGAGCCGCACGCCGACAAGGCGGTGACGCTGTTCGCGCGGTTCATGCCGCCCGGCGACAAGGTGATGTTCGAGGATCCTGAATTGCAGGCCATGTTGACGGACGACCTGCTGCTGGGAAGCCGGAAACAGATGCAGGCGATGATCCACGACGTGGTGCTGTTCGCCAGGGACTGGGGCTTTCCGCTCGGCAAGATAGAAACGCCCGTCTACCTGCTGTATGGCAACGCCGACAATATCGTGCCCGTGGAACACGGCCGGCACATGGCCGCGCGCATTCCCAATGCCGTGTTCCGCGAGCGTGAAGGCGAAGGCCACATGGGCGGGCTGGGCGCTTCGGAAGAGATCTTCAACGACCTGCTGTCCCACTGGCCGCGGCGCCGGCGCAAGTAGCGGGAAGAGCGAACGGCAGGCGCCGACCCCGCTCAGCTGAGCGGGGAACTGTCGGTGACACCCGCGGAGACCTCGTTGGCGATCCATTTGCACATGCGCCGGACCGGCTCGATGCCGTCGTGGGCCAGGCCGACGAGAGGGCCGTTGTAGAGCGCGTTGCCGAGAGTCACCAGCCGCTGCGCGCCATAGAAGGGCACGATGTTCTCCAGCTGCGCTTTCAGGCTCTCGGGCCAGACGCCGATCGTCTGCGTGTAGGCGTCGATGCCCAGCAGGATGTCGTCGATCGATTCGCAGGGCACGAGATTCGCGGTCCGGTCGGCAAGATACGCGGCGAAATCGACCTGCCGTGGCAGCTTCGAGACGATGATCGCGCCTTCTCCCCGCTCACCGCCTATCACTTCGTACCATTCGTCGTCGTGGCGCAGCGCGTCCACGTGCGACTTCAGCTCCTTGCTGTAGGTCTTCGGCATCGTGCTGAACGTGGGCGGAAGCCCCATGATCGCGTCGTAAACGCGCCTTCCCAGCTCGGTCACGCGCTCGACGCCGTCGTCCCGGGGCCCCGTCAGCACGAAGGTGACCCGTGAGCTCGAGCAGCCCATCTGGTTGGCTCCGCCGATATCGATCGCGAGCCGCGCTGCCGCCTCCTGCATCTGCCGCTCGTCGTCCAGCGCTTCGGGCCCGACCACGCTGATGCTGGTCTTGGGGTCCAGCGAGATCAGTTCGAGTCCGGGCTGGATGTACTTCGTGACGTGCCTGATGCCCGCGAGCCCGCCCCAGGCGGTGATCTTCTCGATGTTGTGGGGCTGGTAGAGCTTGTCCTCGACGGCGGCATCGCCACCGCGCCAGTAGGCGACGGCAAAGTGCCTGGTAATGGGATGATCCGGCGCCATGTCGCACATCGTCATGCCGAGCGCAGCCGAGGTGAAGGGATCGTTCGAGGGCGCCTTGATGATGCAGTCGCTGCGCGTCACCGCGCTGCGTGCGAGCGTGATGAGCCCCAGTCCGGGTCCGTTGCCGGCCACGATGTGCAGTCCGCGGGAACCGAACGCCCTGACCTTGATGATCACTCCGTCGATCAGGCGGTGCTCGACCCAGCCCTCGAGGTAGTCGAGACCGACGCCTTTTTCCGCGATCTGGCGCATCTTGTCGCGCGCGAAGAAGGTGCTGAATCCGCCGTAACCCATGTCGACGAGTGCTCGCGGCAAGGGTGTCGCGTCATAGGTGAGCTCCCGCGCCCGCTGCATGTGCTCGTTGGTGTTGATGTCGAGCCGTTCTCCCAGTTCCTCGAGGTAGTCGAGGATGTCGTCGAAGCGAAGGTCGTACAGATCGGCCATCTGGCCGGGAGACGCAAGCGGCAACCGGCCGACAATCCTTGCCGGATCCGGCGCCAGGAACGTCATGACATCGCCGCGTCCGGGATACTCGACCAGATCCGAGTCGATTACCTGGCCGCGGATCACTGCGTGTGCGACAGGGTGCTCCATGATTGCTTGCCTCGCCTCAGACGCTGGTCAGGAAGTCCAGGGCGTCGGCATGAGCCTCTGGAGTCGCCGTGCAACTGATCTTGTCGCTGCCGCCCTGCTCGACACTGAATCGCGTGACATTGTCCGAGAGGTGGGCGGTCGTTCGTCCGCAGGGACACTCGCTCCAGTCGATCTCGACCCTGTCGCCGCTGATGAGGCCGCCCCAATTGCCGTTCAGCGCCAGGTCGAAGAACGCCGCGCGGCCGGTCTGTATGCCCGCCCGGGGCAGGAGCTCGCTCGTCTGCGGGTCGAGTATCAGCGGAATCGACCAGGGTGGCAGGTGCAGGCGGCCGTGCTCGCACCGGACGCTGATCATGGTCTGCTCGGAGAAGCCGTAGAAGTAATTGTTCCTGCCTCCCCAGTTCAGGAAGCGATTGATGACGTCTTCCCAGTCGTCCGGCAGCGCAACTCCCTTGCCGCCGCTGCCGAACTGGACACAGGAATCCGGCGCGAAGCTGCATTGCTTGCCTGCCGCGACACCCGCCGCCGCGACGTCGTAGATCAGCGGTGCCGGGGCGAACAGGAACACGCGCTTGCCACGGAGCTCCGAGACCAGTGTCTCCATCCACGCCGCGGCCTTCGCCGGCCGGTCGCGCTCTATCGCCTCGATTTCGGCGCGCCGCTCGAGCAGGCTCTGCGGCACGTTCACCCGGCTGTCGCCGCGCGCCTGCGCCGCGCGCAGCCGCGCGGCGAGGTACATCACGTCGGTGTCCGCCACGGTGTCGTACAGGGGGTAGAAGTGATTCTCGCTTCCCCGCGCCAGGTACATGTCCACGTAGTGAGCCGCCCGGAAGATGCCCGTGTGGCCGTCGGGATGGGTGGGCCAGGGGACATAGAGTTCGTCGTTCAGATCGGACTCCGTCGGCGCTTCGCCGAATCTCTGCAGCAGCTGCACCCGATAGCCGCCCAGGATCTGGGTGCGCCAGTCGCTCTTGTCACGGGGCGTGAACGACATCGTGCCGGTAGTGCCCGACGAGCAGATCGGGTCGACGTCGGTCTCGGCACACAGCAGGTCGAGCCAGGAGTGGATCGACTTGCATCCCGAGGCATCCACGCGGCTCAGGTCGTGAGAGGTCAGCCGGTCCAGCCAGGTCGTCAGCTTGTCGAACTGGCTCTTCTCGAGCAGGTAGGTGGGGTAGGACTTGTACATCGTGTGTTCGAACAACAGCGGAAGCACCGCGTCGATCTCGTCGACGTGCGTGATGCCCTGTCGATCCGCCAGCTTGGCCAGGATCGGAATGCGCTCCCTCTGCTGCGCGAAGCGGATCGACAGCGCCGCGGTCTGCAGTTCCTCCAGCACACCGCGGGGAACCGACTGCATCTTCGTGTACGACATGTCGAAGAAGGTGAGCGGATCCTCGATGAACGCTTGCGCCGAAGCCTTGATGCCGGCGCTTCCGTCGAGCAGGTCGTCTATCGTGTTCATGGCTCATTCCTTTCCTGCGCGCCCCGCAACTGCGGGAGTCGGGGTCAAGGGAACCGCGGTGTCCCGTCGCTCAGGGCGTGGCGGCGGCCTTCTTCCGCACCGTGGCACGTTTGCGTTTGCGCATGCCGGTCCGGCCGGCAGCGACCTTGCCGCGGCGGGCACCCGTGCCGGTCAGGGCCACGTACTCTGCCAGCGCGGTGTGCAGGCCCTGCACGATTCGCCACGGGTCGGGAACGAGGTTCGGTTCGATCGCGACGCCGAAATGGATCTCGTCGGCGTAGCTGAGGCAAGTGATGTTCAGTCCCCCGCCCGGCGTCAGGATGGACATCGGGTAGACGGCGCTCACGCGCGCCCCGCCGACATACATCGGTGCCGCGCTGCCGCGCATGTTCGAAACGATCACGTTGACGCCCATCAACCGGGACACCTGATCGGCCGGCGTCATGCTCATGATGGTACCCACCAGCACGGGCGGCAGCGCTTGCACGAACTCCAGCACGCCCTTGCCGCCGTGGTGGGCTTCCTCCTTGGCGGTGACGGCCTCCGCGGCAATCGCCCGCAGGCGCTGCACGGGGTCCGCGAGGTCCGTGGCCAGGGTCACCGAGGCGGTCGTGACCCGGTTGCTGAACTCGTCGTCCGCATCGGTGCGCAGCGATACGGCTATCGAGGTGCGCAGCGCTTCGTCCGGCAGCGCCCCCCGTGCGAGCAGGTAGTCGCGCAGGCTGCCGCCGACGACGGCCAGCACGACGTCGTTCACGGTGACGTCGAAGTGCTTCTTGACGGTCTTGATGTCCCGCAGCGGCACTGAACCGAAGACGAAGCCCCTGTCGCCGGTGATGTCGGCATTGAATATCGCGGTGGGGGCCGTCGGTCTCCTGGTCGACGCATCGTCCCTGGCGCTGAAACGCTTCGACAGGCTGCGCCACGCAACATCGTAAAGTCCCCGGCCGATCTGTATCGGCATGCCGTAGAGGTGCCTCGCCGCATTGAGCGACAGCTGCCATCGCTCCGGCACGTCGCCCGGCATGGCCTCCGCGGTGGCCCGATCGACGGGGCGCGGCGCCGCGTCCGGTTCCAGGTCCCACATGTGATCCATCAGCTTCATGGCGCCGGTGCCATCCATCATGCAATGGTGCATTTTCTGCGCCACCGCGAAGCGGCCGTCCGCGAGCCCCTCGATGAACCAGATCTCCCACAGGGGCCTGCTGCGGTCGAGGTGCCTGCTGTAGAGGTAGGCCACGGTCTCGCCGAGCGCCCTGTCGTCTCCCGGCGAGGGCACCGCGATGCGTCGGATGTGGTGGTCGAAGCTGAAGTTCTCGTCCGCTACCCAGTAGGGCAGGTCCAGACCGAGCGGCACTTCGTGCAGCTTCCAGCGAAATTGCGGCACGCTGCCGAGCCGCGCCTCGATGTGGCGCCGGAGCGCGTCGAAGCCGAAGCCGGGACTGCCGCTGCTGTCCAGCAGGATCAGCCCCATCGTGTGCTGGTAGACGTGAGCGCTTTCGCCGCCGACGAACATCACGTCCTGGGGCTTCAGTTGTCTCGGCTTTCGCATGGCCGCCTCCCGGCACGGGAGTGAATCGCGACGCGTGCGGCCGTGCCTGGCCTGCGCGCCGCTTCGGTTCGATGACACCGTCGACTGCTGCTTCGTGTGCCGGAGCAGCTTGCACAGAATCGGCGCGGACCGGAAGCGCGTCGGCAGGATTCGTTGATCAGGGTCAAGCGGGGAGTTCGAAATGCCGTCGATTCCACGCAGCGAACGGTCGGCGAGCGGGCGGTGACATGAGGGGCGCCGGCCTGCTTTCCCTGGCCGGTCACGTGGCGATAGCATGCGCATCACCACCCTCCGGGTGCCGCCGTCATCCGGAGTCCGGCTGCGCCAGCTGCGCCTCACGCCGGGCACGGCGGCATCGATCGCGAAGGAGTCGAGCCATGAGCGTCACGAACAGTCAGGCGGGTACCAATGTCCACGAGATTGCCGACGGGATCTACCGCATCAACACGCCGGTGCAACTCGAGGGCGGCGTCGGGTTCTCGTTCAACCAGTACCTGGTCCTCGATGACGAGCCTCTTCTTTTCCACACCGGTCCCCGCAGGATGTTCGCGCTGGTGCGCGAGGCCGTGGCGCACGTGATACCGGTCGAAAGGCTCCGCTACCTTTCCTTTTCGCACGTGGAGGCCGACGAGTGCGGCGCGCTCAACGAGTGGCTCGCGGCGGCGCCGCGCGCGGTGCCTCTTTGCGGCAGTGTCGCGGCCACGGTGTCGATCGCCGACCTGGCCGACCGGGCGCCGCGCGCCCTGGCCGACGGCGAGCGGCTCCCGCTCGGCACGCGCGTCGTGCGCTGGTTCGACACGCCGCACCTGCCGCACGCATGGGAGTGCGGGTTCCTCGCCGAGGAGCGCAGTGCCACGCTGCTGTGCGGCGACCTCTTCACGCAGGGCGGTACCGATCTGCCGCCGCTCACGGAGTCGGACATCCTGGGGCCGAGCGAGGCGTTCCGGCACGCGATGGATTACTTCTCGCACACCACGAACGCACGGGCGATGCTGGAAAGGCTGGCCGCGACGAACCCGACGACGCTGGCCTGCATGCACGGCAGCGCCTGGCGCGGGGATGGCGCCGCCTTGCTGCGCGCCCTGGCCGACTCGCTGTGCGGGTGATGCGGTCGGCGCGACGCACGGCGGCATGGCTGCTCGGCCTGGCGCTGGCCGTGCAAGTGATCCCCGCACGCGCCACCACGATCGTGCAGCGCGACATCCGCGACGTCGCCGACGGCGCCGCGCTCGTGGTCGAGGGCACGGTGACGGCGGTCACGGCCGCTCCGGTGATGCAGGGCAGGGCGATCGCGACCACGGTGACGATCGCGATCGAGGAGGTGCTGAAGGGCAGCTGGAGCGAAGAGACCGTCGCGCTGCAGTACCTGGGCGGTCGCCTCGACGGGCGCCGGATGGACGTCGGCGCGATGCGGATACCGGCGCCGGGCGAACACGGGATCTATTTCATCCGCGATCCGCACCAGCGTTCCGTCCATCCCCTGAAAGGCTGGGAGCAGGGCCACTTCGTGGTCGTCACCGAGGGCGACGGCGGCGAGGAGACGGTTCGCGCCGGCGACGGCAGGGCGGTGGTCGAGCTGCCCGCCGATGCCGCGCCGCGGGCGCCGGGCCAGGCGCCCGGCAACCGCGTCGCCGCCGGGCTGCGCACCGCGGACAGCGCGCTCGAGCGTCCGCTGCCCGCGGCGGCGTTTCGCGACTGGATCCGGACACGTTGAGACCGCGGAGCACACGGGCATGAGGCAGCAGGCTTTGTTCATCGCGCTGGGCATGGCGCTCGGCGCCGCGCCCGGCGCGCAGGGTTACGAGCTCGGCCTTCCCTACCGCGATTCCGTGCTCGCGATGCACGTCGCCATCCCCGGCAGCAGCCCTTCCGGGGTGTCCTGGAACGGCGCATTCGGCGAAGCGGCGCGCCGCTGGGACAGCAACGCCGCGATCCGCATCGAGGTGCTGAACCAGTACTCCGACCCCTGTGCGGGCATGCTGCCGCAGAGCGTCGACGATGCGCGCAACGGCGCGGCCTTCCGCGACGACCTCTGCGGCTTCGCCTTCGACGAAGACACGCTGGCCGTGACGCTGCAGGTGTTCGAGCTCGACAGCGACCCGGTGATCACCGAGGCGGACATCGTGTTCAACGCCGACGTCAGCTGGGACGTGTACGACGGGGCGTTGCACCCCGGCCGGCCGGATTTCCGCCGCGTGGCCACGCACGAACTGGGACACGCGATCGGGCTGGAACACGAGGACGACGCGCCCGCGCTGATGAATTCCGCCATCTCGGGCATCTACGCGCCCAACGCCGACGACCGCGACGGCGTCTCCGCGCTTTACGGCGAGCTCGCGACGGGCGACGGCGGCATCGAGCTGGCCATCGAGGAGCCGGCGCCGGGCGCGACGGTGTCCGGTGTCGGCAACATCCGCGGCTGGGCGCTCGGCGATGCGGACATCGCGTCCGTCGAGCTGTACGTCGACGGCAAGTACATCGCCGACATTCCCTACGGCGGCACGCGCGAGGACGTGCGCGACGCGTTCCCGACGCGTCCCGCCTCGGGCGATTCGGGTTTCTCGATGGCCTTCGCGTGGGGCTTGCTGGCGCCGGGGCCGCACCAGATCCGCATTCGCGCGGTGGATTACGAGGGCCGCTCGGCCGACGCCTCCGGCAGCTTCACGGTCGCGAGCTTCGACAACGCGTTCATCGGCGAGCCGGAGAAGGTTTCGGTGAACGGCAGCGTCGAGAAGCTCGACGCGCGGACGATCCGCCTGCGCAGCGTGCAGGCCGACGGCGCGCTCTACGACGTCACCCTGCAGTGGCAGCCGGCCAGCCAGAAGTTCGAGACGGTCGGGATCACCCGGGCGCGCTGATCCGGGCGAGGCGGGACAGCCGCGCGGGGGGCGGGCTACTGCGCTGGCGCCGCCTGCTCCGCCAGCCACTCCTGGCGCCGGGCCGCCTCGGCACGGGCGGCCTCGATCTCCTGCAGCACGGCATCGACGTCGGCGGCCCCGGCCGGTTGCGCGAATTCGCCCGTCAGCCGCGTCTGCGGCGTGAGCGTGCCGGCCTCGTAGTGGGCCCAGATCTCGTTGCCGTAATCGCTGCCCCGCAGTTCCGGCGCGAACTGCCCGAGGTAATCGGCCAGGTTCGCGACGTCGCGCACGAGCATGCGCTTCGCGTGGTTGTTGCGCGCGGCGTCCACGGCTTGCGGCAGGTCGATGATCACGGGTCCCGTGGCGTCGACCAGGATGTTGAACTCCGACAGGTCGCCGTGGACGAGCCCCGCGCACAGCATGCGCACGACTTCGCCGATCAGCACGCGGTGGAACTCCGCGGCCTGCTCCGGCGTGAGCTCGATCTCGGCGAGCCGCGGGGCGACGCTGCCGTCGGCGTCGCTGACCAGTTCCATCAGCAGCACGCCCTCGAAGAAGCCGTAGGGCCGCGGCACGCGCACGCCGGCGGCCGTGAGCCGGTACAGCGCATCGACTTCCGCGCTCCGCCACGCGGATTCCTTTTCCTTGCGTCCGAAACGCGAGCCCTTCTCCATGGCGCGGGCGCGGCGGCTGTTCTTCACGCGACGGCCTTCCTGGTACTCGACGGCCTGGCGGAAGCTGCGCTTGTCGGCCTCCTTGTAGATCTTGGCGCAGCGGATTTCCTCGCCGCAGCGCACGAGATAGACCGTGGCTTCCTTGCCGCTCTTCAGCTGGCGCAGGACGTCGTCGACGACTCCGTCCTCGATCAGGGGTTCGAGGGCGCGCGGGATCTTGATGGTGGCGATCGGCGTGGCTTCCGGCGGGTGGTCGGGACGCAAGTATACGGACCCGTTCGCGCGGCGTATGCGTGAATATGGCCGCTCCCGGCGCGGGCTTCAGAAATCGCGCGGCAAATGCGATGCTAGGTCGCGCGCCCGCCGCGGCGGCGCCGGTCGACAACACATCGATAGGGAATGCCCATGACGCAGAAGCGAACGATCGTGGACCTGATCGGCAACACGCCGCTGTTGTACCTGCGGCAGGTGTCGGAGCTGACCGGCTGCGAGATCCTCGGCAAGGCCGAGTTCCTGAACCCCGGCGGCTCGGTCAAGG
>CAYXJM010000023.1:0-13676 GCA_964465455.1 uncultured Klebsiella sp. | reverse complement strand
CGAGGAGATCGAGGTGATCCTGCTGTCGGCGGAAATGATGGGCCTGGCCGGGCAGTGAGGCCTGCCGGGGGCAGGTCGAGCAGCCGCGCCGCCGTGGCGCAATCGGCTACCGGGCGCCCCGCGGCGCGGCAGAGCGCCACGGCGCGCCGCGTCAGCTCGAGGTTGTCCGGCTGGTCCGGTGCGACGTGGTCCTCGAGGCCCGTGTGCAGGTGGCCGCCGCGCTCCAGCGCGAGGCGGGCCACCGGCGTCGCGAAGAGATCGCCGCCCATCACCGCCACCGACCACGGCAGCGTGCAGCCGGCCAGTTCCATCATCTCGAGGTAGGCGTCGAGCGCCTTCGCGGTCGGCGGCAGCCCGAAGCTGACGCCGCTGCCGCCGCCGAAATAGCCCGCCTCGCCGCCGAAGTAGAACTTGATCATGCTGCCGCGCGGGATGCGCCCGAGGCGCCAGTACGCGAGCGCGTTGCGCAGGAAGCCCGGCTCGTAGATCGCGATGCTGAGGCCGAGCCCGAGCCGCGCGCCCTGCGCGAGCGCGGCCTCCATGTCGGGGACGGTGTTCACGTACGGGTAGCTGTGCGCGCTCGGCGCGCCGTCGGGCTCGGCCCAGCCGAGCAGCGTGCAGCCGGGGTCGAGCAGCCCGATGCGGACCAGGCCCTCGGCGGCCAGGATGTCGATGTGCCGCAGCCGCTCGTGCATGTCGGCGCCGCCGCCGATGGTCGGGTAGAGCAGCGCGTCCGGCACCTCGGCCAGCACGGGCCGGTAGCTCGCGGCGTAGCGCGCGGCCGCCTCCTCCGGCGCGAGGCCGAAATCGCTGGCCGGCGTGTGGCTGTGCACGATCGCCGCGCCGGCGCGCAGGCACGCCAGCGCGTCGGCGGCGATGGCTTCGACGCTGAGCGGCACGTGCGGGTTGCGCGCGGGCTGCGTCACGCCGTTGACGGCGAGCTCGATGATGACGGCCTCGTCGGCGTTCATGCGCAATTCTCCTGTTCGAGGTGGGCGCGCACGGCCTCGAGGAAGCGCGTCGCCTCGCCGCCGGTCACCGCGCGATGGTCGAAGCTGAGCGAGAGCGGCAGCACCGGCTCCACCGCCGGCACGCCGTCGCGCGCGACGACGTCCGGCGCGATGCGCCCGGCGCCGAGTATCGCGACCTGCGGCGGCGTGACCACCATCTGCGCCGTCTCGCCGCCGATCGCGCCGAAGTTCGACAGCGTGATCGTGGCATCGCGCAACTCGGCCGGCGCGACGGTGCGTGCGGCGACGGCTTCGCGCAGCCGGCGCACCGCATCGAGCAGCCCGGCGTCGTCCATGTGGTCGGCGCCGTGCAGCACGGGGACGAACAGGCCTTCGGCGGTGTCCACCGCGAGGCCGATGTTCACGCCGTCGTGGCGCGCGATCGCCCCGCGCTCGCCGTCGAACCAGCAGTTCAGCGCGGGCTCCGCCGCGCAGGCGTGCAGCAGCGCGCGGATCAGCCGCAGCAGCGGGCGGTCGCGCCCGTGCCAGGCGCCGACGCGCGCGCGCAGCGTGACCGAGGCCGGCACGACGGCGCTATGCGCCGCGCTCATGCGTTCGGCCATCGCGCGCCGCGCGCCGTGCAGGCTTTCCCAGCCGGCGGCCGCGGGGGCGCCGGCGGCCTCGGCCGCGCGCTGCACGTCGGCCACGCCGATGACGCCGTCGGGCCCGCTGCCGGCGATGCTCTCGAGCTCGCAGCGCAGCTCGTGCGCGAGCCGCCGCGCCGCCGGCGACGCGCGCAGGTGCTGCATGGACGGCTGTCGCGGCGTGGGCGGGGCGGCGGCAGGGGCGGCGTTGCCCCGCAGCTCGCCGACCACGGCGCCGGTGTCGGCGTGCGCGTCGGCGGTAAAAATCACCAGCACCGCGCCGACCGCGATGCGATCGCCTTCGGCCGCGCCCAGCGTCGCGATGTGTCCGGCGCGCGGCGACGGGATCTCGACCACGGCCTTGTCGGTTTCCACCGACACCAGCGGCTGGTCGGCGACCACGTGATCGCCCGGCGCCACGTGCCACTGCACGATCTCGGCGTCGCGCAGGCCCTCGCCGAGATCGGGGAGGCGGAATGCGGAGTCGCTCATCGGTATCGCATGACCTCGCGCGCGGCCTCGAGGATGCGCTCCGTCGAGGGCATGTAGTGCTGCTCGAGCCGGGGCAGCGGCATCACGGTATCGTAGCCCGCGACGCGCAGCACCGGCGCCAGCAGGTCGAACAGGCAGCGCTCGGCCAGCAGCGCGGCGATCTCCGCGCCGAAACCGCCGCTCAGCGCGGCCTCGTGCACGATCACGGCGCGGCCGGTGCGGGCGACCGAGGCCGTGATGGTATCCGCGTCGAGCGGCTTCAGCGTCGCGACGTCGATCACCTCGGCGGCGACGCCCGCGGCGGCCAGCGCGTCCGCGGCGGCCAGCGTTTCCTCGAGCATCGCGCCCCAGCTGATCAGCGTGAGATCACTGCCATCGCGCAGGGTGAAGCAGGTGTCGAGCGCCAGCGCGGCGCCGTCGTCCGGCACCTCCTCGCGGTGTGCGCGGTAGATGCGCTTGGGCTCGAGGAAGACCACCGGGTCGGGATCGCGGATCGCGGCGAGCAGCAGGCCGTAGGCGCGCGCGGGCGAGGAGGGGATCACGACGCGCAGCCCCGGCACGTGCGCGAACATCGCCTCGGGGCTCTCGGAGTGATGCTCCGGGGCGTGGATGCCGCCGCCGCAGGGGGCGCGCAGCACCATCGGGCAGGACAGGCGCCCGCGCGTGCGGTTCCGCAGGCGACTGGCGTGGTTCACCATCTGGTCGAGCGTGCTGTACATGAAGCCGTCGAACTGGATCTCCGCGACCGGCCTGAGGCCGTGCGCGGCCATGCCGATCGCCACCCCGGCGATGCCGGCCTCGGCGAGCGGGGTGTCCAGCACGCGCGCCGCGCCGAAGCGCTCGAGCAGCCCCTCGGTGGCGCGGAACACGCCGCCGTCGCGGCCCACGTCCTCCCCGAGCACGAGCACCGCGGGGTCCTCCTGCATCGCGCGCGCCAGCGCGCGGTTGACGGCCTCGACCAGCGTGAGCTCAGCCATGCGCGCCCGTCCCGCCGGCGTGGCGCTCGAGGGTGGCGAGCTGCGCCTGCAGCGCGGCGGGCAGGCGCGCGTAGAGATGGTCGAACATCGCGCGCGGCGGCTGCGGCGCGCTGGCCAGCCAGGCCGCCGCGGCCTCCTCGACCTCGCGGCTGCAGGCGTGCTCCAGGGCCTCCTCGTCCTCGCGCGACCAGCCCCACGTCGCCGCCAGCCAGGCGCGCAGGCGGGCGAGCGGGTCCTCCTTCCAGCGCGCGCTCACCTCGGCGTCATCGCGGTAGCGGCTGGCGTCGTCCGCGGTGGTGTGGTCGCAGAGGCGGTACGTCAGGCACTCGACGAGGTGCGCGCCGCCGCCGGCGCGCGCGCGAGCGAGCGCCTCGCCCACCGCGTGGCGCACCGCGATCACGTCGTTGCCGTCGACCTGCTCGCCGCCGATGCCGGCGGCGATGGCCTTCTGCGCCAGCGTGGCCGCAGCGCTCTGCGCGGCGCGCGGCACGGAGATGGCCCATTGGTTGTTGTTGACCACGAAGACCACCGGCGAGCGCCACGCGCCGGCGATGTTCATCGCCTCGTAGACGTCGCCCTTGGAAGTGGCGCCGTCGCCGAACACGCAGACCGCGGCGTTCGCCTCGCCGCGGTGGCGCATCGCGTGCGCCACGCCCACCGCGTGCGTCGCGTGCGCGCCGACCGTGATCGCGACCGGGAAGTCGCGCGGCTGCGCCGCGAAGCAGGAGCCGCGCTCGTCGCCGCCCCAGAAGCGCAGGATCTCGAGCAGCGTGACGCCGCGCAGGTACTGCGCGCCGTGCTCGCGGAACGAGGGCAGCAGCACGTCGCCGGGCAGCATCGCGTCGGCGGTGCCGACCGGCACGGCTTCCTGGCCGAGCGAGGAGGCGTAGGTTCCGAGGCGGCCGGTGCGCTGCAGCGCGACGGCCCTGGTGTCGAACGTGCGCGTCAGCACCATCGCGCGGTAGAGGCGCAGCACCGTGTCGCGCTCGCGGGCGAAGGCGGGCGCCTGCGGCGCGAGGCTGCCGTCGGGGGCCAGGAAGCGCGTGTGGACGATCTCGAAGCGGGCGCTGATGCTCATCGGGGTGCCTTGTCTCCTTGCGCCCGGCGCCGGCGCTGCGTCGCCGTCGTGCGCGCGGCGGGGCCTGCGTCTCAGCGCTCGAAAGAATACAGGAAGTCCACCGCGTTCTCGATGCCCGAG
This sequence comes from uncultured Klebsiella sp., assembly GCA_964465455.1. Lineage (GTDB taxonomy): Bacteria > Pseudomonadota > Gammaproteobacteria > Pseudomonadales > UBA5518 > UBA5518. The sequence goes on along the minus strand of CAYXJM010000023.1, from coordinate 9,415 downwards.
ACCGCCTCGACGAAGAACGACTTGTGCAGCCGGTAACGCAGCCGGAACGTGTTCACCTTGTCGAAGGTCGAGACGCCGTAGCGCAGGTAGAGATCCGGCGACAGGTAGCCGCTCAGGTGCACCTCGGTGCCGCCCTCGACCTCGCGCGTGGCGAGCTGGAAGTCCTGGATGCCGAAGCCGCTCAGCACGTTGCCGGTCAGCTTGCTCGCGCCCGCGGCGCCGAGCTGCATCAGCATGCCGGCGACCGCGAGATCGGAGTTGCCGCCGGCGTCCGGCGCGCGCCCGGTGAGCAGGTAGTGCATCGCGCGGCTCTCCTCCATCGCCGGGCGCGAGTAGCTGCTCAGCTCCGGATCGCGCAGGTCGCCGCGCACGCGCACGCCGACCTGGATGTTCTCGTCCTCGATGCGCCGGATCGCGGTGAGGCGCAGCTCCGGCCGGTCGAGCGGTCCGCGGAAGCGGATCGAGCCTTCCGTGACCTCGAGGTCCTGGCCGTAGGCGGTGTACCTGCCCTCGGGGATGCGGATCTCGCCGCTCGCGCGCAGCCGCCGGCCGCCGGCGTTGCGCCGCAGCTCGAGCGCGCCCTCGAGCCGCGCGTCCACGCCCCTGCCGCGCAGGCGCACCGCGTCGCCCAGGCGCACCGCGAGCGTCATGTCGTAGTCGAACGGCGTGGCCTTCGGTTCCTCGCCGACGATCACCGCGTCCGGCGAGACGCTGACCGCGCTCGCCGGCAGGCGGTCGAGGCGGATGTCGGCCGTGGGCACGAACACCTCGCCGCTGATGCTGGCACGCTGCGGGTCGAGCAGCACGCGCAGCCGCGGCACCACGGTGAGCTCGCTGTCGCGCGCGGGCTCCAGCTTCAGCCCGTCCGAGCGCAGCGCGAGGTCGGCGCTCCAGCCCTCGCCGGCGAAGCGCGCGGTTCCGTCGAGCTCACCGGCGCCGGCCGCCGTGGCGAAGCGGCCCGCGAGCCGCGCCTCCGTGCCCGCGAAGTCGACGTCGAGCTGCACGTCCTCGACCGGCTGCGGCAGGCGCTCGTGCCCGAGCATGCCATCGCGCAGGTGCAGGCTGCCGGCGAGGCGCGGCTCGCGCAGGCTGCCGCCCAGGCGGATGTCGCCGTCGAGCCGGCCGGCCGCCGCGACGACGCCCGGGGCGAGCATCGCGTAGGGGGCGAGGTCGAAGCGCTCGAGCGCCATGCGGCCCGACAGCGCGCCGCCCGCCGGTTCGAGCCGCGCCTCGCCGTCGAAGGCCGCCCCGTCCGCCAGCGCCAGGGTCCAGCCGAGCCGCAGCCCCGTGCCGTCCGTCGCGAGCTCGGCACGGGCCTCGCGCACGGCCACGGCGAGGGGCTCGCCGGCCGCCAGCACGCCGAGCGACATCGCGCCGGTGCTGGCCGTGGCCGCGAGGCGCGGGCTCTGGCCCGCGGCCGCGTCGGCGTCCACGCGGATGTCGAAGGCGCCGTCGGCGCGCAGCCCCTCCGGCAGCCAGGGCGCGAGCCAGGCGAACGGAATGGCGCTGCCCGCGATCGCGACGCCCCCGACGCGCCCGGGTGCGAGGCGCACCTGCGCGCGGCTGCACAGCGCGGCCGCGTCGCGGCGCAGGCAGAAGGGGTCGATGCGCAGTTCGCCGTCCGGCCGGCGCCAGTCGAGCGTGATGGCCCGGTCGCCGCGCCACGGCGCCTCGGCGCCGGGCCCGGCGAACTCCGCCTGCCGGCACTGGCCGCGCCAGCCGGTGTCGGTCGCGAGCGCGCCGCTGCAGTCGAGCCGCAGCGCGGCGTCCGCCGCGCGCGCCGCGAGGGCGAGGCCGAGCGCGGCGCCCGCGCCCGTGAGCGTCGCGTCGAGCGCGATGCCGCCGATGTCCCCGTAGCGGCCGTCGCTGAGCGCGAGGCGCACGCTGTTGCCCGCCTGCGCCAGGCCGCGCCAGTCGGCCTGCAGCGCGAGCGAGCCGGCGGCGAGCCCGTTCCAGGCGAGCCCGTGCAGTTCCAGCGTGCCCGCGAGCTGCGGGTCGTCCGGGCTGCCGCGCACGCGGAAGCTGCCGCCGCCGCTGCCGGCCGCGGTGGCGATGGTGTCGGCGAGCCGGCCGACGGCGAGCGTGGCCTCCAGCTCGAGTCGCTCGCCGACGCTGCCGTCGAGCGTGAGGGTGTTCGTGCCGCTCGCCAGGCGCAGGTCCCGCAGCCGCCACTGCCCGCCGGCGTCCATCGCGACGCCGCCCGCGATGCGCGCGGGATGACCGTTGAGCTCGCCGGCGAGCTCGCCGGCCGCCTCGAGCACGCCCGCGGGACCGAGCGTGCCGTCTGCCGTCACGGTGCCGCCCAGGCGGCAGGCCAGTGCGGGCGCCCAGCCGGTGGGGCAGAAGTCGCTCGCCTCGGCGCGCAGCGCCCAGCCGCCGCCGGCGCGCGTTTCGACGTGGCCGCTGGCTGCGAGCGCGCCCGCTTCGCCGCGCAGCGCGACGGCGCCGAGCTCGAGCCGCCCTGGCGTCCACGTCGCGGTCGCGGTGAGCGCGTTGCGGCCGAGCGCGGCGGATTCGAGCTGCGCCGAGAGCTCGCCCCGCAGCGCCTCGAGCGTGCCCGCCACATCCAGCGTGGCGTCGTGCAGCGCGGCAAGGTCGGGCCGCGCCGGGTCGGGAACGAGCGCCTCGCGGCTGCGCGCGCGCACGGCCAGGGCGAGCGGCCGCGCCAGCGCGTCGACGCGTCCGTCGAGGTCGACGGCGTAGCGGCCGGCGGTGCGGGCGCTGAACGCGAGCCCGCCCAGGTCCCCGTGCGCCTGCAGTTCGGCCCGGTCCAGCGCGCCCCAGCGCAGCTCGCCGGCGGCCTCGATCGGCAGCTGCGCGCGCAGCTCCACCCTGCCCGACAGCGAGGCGCCCAGCTGGTCCATGTGCGCATCCAGCCGCGCGACGTCGATGCGGCTGCCGCGCATGCCCGCGCTGAGCGCGATGTCGTGCAGGCGCAGCAGGCTCTCTGCGCCGCGCCGCACGTGCAGCGTGCCCAGCGTGCCGTGCTCGAGCACGAGCTCGAGCGGCAGCATCACCGGCGCCAGCGCGAGCGGGCTCGATGCGCCCGACGCCGGGCCGAGGTCGATGTCGAGCGCGTCGGCCTGGAACTGCGCGAAGCACAGCACGTCGCCGGTCAGGCAGCGCGGCGAGAGCGTCCACGCGACCTCGCGCAGTTCCACGACGAGGCCCGCGTCGCGCCAGGCGATGCGGGCGAAGCGCGCTTCCAGCAGGTTGCCGTCGCGGTGCGCGAGCTCGAGGCGCGGCTCCAGCGCGCTCAGCCCGCGCGCGAGCCACGCCGTGCCGCGCGCGGTCGCGCCCAGGCCGAGTACGAGCAGGACCGCCGCCGTCATGCCCCACAGCAGCACGCGCAGCAGCACCAGCGAGACGCCGCGCGCGGTCACAGCGGCGGCCCCATGCTGACGTGGAGCTTGAAGCCCGAGTTCTCGCGGTCGCGGAAAGGCACCGCGAGATCGACGCGGATCTGTCCCACCGGCGACAGCCAGCGCACGCCGACGCCGATGCTCTGGTAGACGCGGTCGTCCTCGCCCGCGAAGGCACCGCCGCCGTCCATGAATGCCGCCACGCGCCACGCGGGGAGCACGCGCCGCGACAGCTCGACGCTGCCGACCGCGAGGTAGCGCCCGCCGACCAGCTTGCCCTCGCTGTCGCGCGGTCCCAGTGATTCGAAGTCGTAGCCGCGGATGCTGTTGTCGCCGCCGGCGTAGAAGCGCAGCGAGGGCGGCAGGTTGGCGAAGCCGTCGGTGAATATGGCACCCAGCTCGGCGCGCGCGAGTACCGTGGTGTTGTCGTCGGGCAGGCCGGCCAGCCACTTGCCGCTGCCGCGCCAGCGCATGAAGTCCGCCGGCGAGCCGAGCGCGCGATCGCTCAGCTCGATCCCGCTGAACCAGGCGCTGCCGTTCAGCGGATCCACGCCGGGGTCGATCCGCGTGCGCGAGATGCTGGTCGCCGGCATCAGGTAGGCCGCCTGCTTCTCGTCGTCGCTGCCGATGGTGTAGCGCTCGAGCTCGACGCTGGTGCCGTAAGCGTAGGACCAGTCGCCGAAGAGCTTGATCGCGTGGCGGATGCCGGTGCTGGCGCTCAGGGTGTCGGTGTCCTGCACGTTCTTGCCCTGCAGGCCGGCGTTCAGCTCGACGATGTCGTCGAGCGCGTCGTGGTGCGGGATGCGGTAGACGGCCTCGACCGTCTGGCGCGGCTCGGAGATCTCGGACTCGATGCGCAGCGAGTGGCCGCGCTCGTTCAGCAGCGGCGTGTCGCGGTTGAAGCGCAGCCGCAGCGCCGAGTCGGTGCTGAAGCCGGCGCCTATCTCGTAGCGGCTGGTGGTGATGTCTTCGGCCAGCGCGAGCACCGCCACGCGACCGTCCTCGCCCGGCGTGACGCGCACGGCCACGTCGCGGAAGAATCCCGTGTCGCGCAGGCGCCGCTCGAAGCGCCGCACGAGCTCGCCGTCGAAGGGTTCCCCGGCGCGAAACGGCGCCAGCGGCGCGAGCAGCGCGTGATCGACCCGGGTGCCGCTGATTTCCACGCCGTCGAAGACGTAGCGCGCGCCGCAGGCGAGGTCCAGCCGCGCCGTCGCGGTGCGCGCCGCGAGGTCGATGCGTAGCTCCGAGCGGCGGTACTTCGCGTCGAAGAAGCCGAGGCGCCGGCACCCGCGCAGCAGCTCGTCGCGGAAGCGGTCGTAGTCGGCGTGCGCGAGCGGCTTGCCGGCGGCCACGGCGCCCGAGCCCAGCAGTTCGCGCATGGCCGGCAGCGAGGCGGCGGGCTCGTCGACCGCGATCTCGGGCGCGGCGAACAGTACCCGCGGGCCCGGCTCGACGTCGATCCGCAGCCGGTCGCCGTCGCGCGTCGCCTTGAAGCTCGCCTCGTAGTAGCCGAGCGGCTGCAGCGCGTCGCGCACGGCGCGCGCGAGCACCCCCTGCAGCCGCGCCTCCTGCGCCGCGAGCCCGGCGTCGACCTCGCCGAGGTGCGCGCGCAGGTTCTGCCGCGCCTCGCTGTCGAGCCCGCGCACCGTGAGCTTCAGCGCGGCCGCGAAACCGGCCGCGGGGCACAGCGCCGCGGCGCACAGCAGCGCGATGGCGGCGAGGCGACGGGGATTCCGCTGGTGGCGAGCGTTGAGCACGGTCTCTGGTGTCCGGGACGGCCGCGGTGGCGCGACGGCCGATTATGCCAGCGCCGGCGGCGATGCGAGCGGGCGACACCGTCACGGGCGATGCATTAGACTGCGCGCCCACCGGGGGAGGGGGCGGTCTGCGGGCGGCCCCTCCGGGTCTTTTTTCCAGGAGTCGGCGATGGACACACCGAGGCCCGCCGCGCGGCGACTGCCGGCGGAATGGGAGCCGCAGGACGGCGTCATGCTCACCTGGCCGCACGAGCACAGCGACTGGCTGCCGTGGCTGGCCGAGGTGGAGCCCGTCTACGTGGCGATCGCGCGCGCGGTGACGGCGCGCGAGCGCCTGCTGGTCTGCGTGCGCGACGAGGCGCACCGCGCGCACGTGGCCGCCCTGCTCGCGGCCGGCGGGGTGCCGGCGACGCGCGTCGCGCTGCACGCGGCGCCCTCCAACGATTCGTGGGCGCGCGACCACGGGCCGATCACGGTCGTGGACGGCGGGCGCCCGCGCCTGCTCGACTTCGTGTTCAACGGCTGGGGCGGCAAGTACGAGGCGGCGCTCGACGACCGCATCACGGCGGAGCTGGCGCGCCAGGGGGCTTTCGGCGCCACGCCGCGCGAGCGCGTCGAGTTCGTGCTGGAGGGCGGCGGCATCGAGTCCGACGGCGCCGGCACCCTGCTCACCACCGCGGCCTGCCTGCTGTCGCCGGGGCGCAACCCGGCCTTCTCGCGCGCGGCGATCGAGCAGCGTCTCGCGGCGCTGTTCGGCCTGCAGCGGGTGCTGTGGCTGGAGCACGGCGCGCTAGAGGGCGACGACACCGACAGCCACATCGACACGCTGGCGCGCTTCTGCGACGAGCGCACCATCGCCTACGTGCGCTGCGACGACCGCGGCGACGCGCACTTTGCGGCGCTCGCGGCGATGGAGCGCGAACTGCAGGCGCTGCGCGACGCGCGCGGCGAGCCCTACCGCCTCGTGCCGCTGCCGTGGCCCGCGGCGAAGCACGGTCGCGACGGGCGGCGGCTGCCGGCGACCTACGCCAATTTCCTGGTCATCAACGGCGCGGTGCTGGCGCCCACGTACCGCGACCCGGCCGACGCCGCGGCGCTGGCACGGCTCGCGGCCTGTTTTCCGGGGCGCGAGATCGTCGGCATCGATTGCCTGCCGCTGATCCAGCAGTACGGCTCGCTGCACTGCATCACGATGCAATTGCCGGCCGGCGCGATGGCCCCGGTATAATCCCGCGCACCGACCGCGCTCATTCCCGGGGAGATGCGCATGAGTTCCAAGCTGGCCGTTGCCTGCATCCAGCATGCCTGCGTGGACGCTCGCGAGGCCAACCTCGCGACCACGGCCGCGCTGGTGCGCCGGGCCGCTGCGGGCGGAGCCCGGCTGGTGCTGTTGCAGGAGCTGCACACGGGGCCGTATTTCTGCCAGGTCGAGGACGTGGCGTGTTTCGACCGCGCCGAAGCGATACCGGGGCCCAGCTGCGAATTCCTCGGGGCGCTGGCGCGCGAACTGGGCGTGGTGCTGGTGTCCTCGCTGTTCGAGCGCCGCGCGCCCGGCCTCTACCACAACACCGCGGTGGTGTTCGAGCGCGACGGCAGCATCGCCGGGCGCTACCGCAAGATGCACATCCCCGACGATCCGGCGTACTACGAGAAGTTCTACTTCACGCCCGGCGATCTCGGCTTCACGCCGATCGACACCTCCGTGGGGCGGCTCGGCGTGCTGGTGTGCTGGGACCAGTGGTACCCGGAGGCGGCGCGGCTGATGGCGCTGGCCGGCGCCGAGCTGCTGCTGTACCCGACCGCGATCGGCTGGGACCCGCGCGACAGCGCCGCGGAGCAGGCCCGCCAGCGCGAGGCCTGGGTCACGGTGCAGCGCGCGCACGCGGTGGCGAACGGCGTGCCGGTGCTGGTCAGCAACCGCGTGGGCCACGAGCCGGACCCCTCGGCCCAGGGCCCGGGCATCCAGTTCTGGGGCCACAGCTTCATCGCCGGTCCGCAGGGCGAGGTCATCGCGTGCGCCGGCGACGGTGAGCCCGAAGTGCTGCTGGCGGAGCTCGACCTGGCGCGCAGCGAGGACGTGCGGCGCATCTGGCCGTTCCTGCGCGACCGGCGCATCGACGCCTACCACGACCTGGTGCGGCGCTACCGTGACTGAGGACCTGGTGACGCGGCGCGCGCCTGCCGCGACGATTGCCGCTTCGCCGACGGGCCCGGGGACCACGCGCGGCCCGGCCTGCCCGCTGCCGCCTCACGGAGGCCACTGTCCGCGATGGAACTGAGCGAGGAAGTCGAGCTGCTCGCGCTGCTCGCCGACGGCGAGTTCCGCTCCGGCGAGTGGCTGGCCGCGAGGCTGGGCGTCTCGCGCGCCGCGATCTGGAAGCGCATCGGCAAGCTGGCCGAGCGCGGCATCGAGCTCGAGCGCGTGAGCGGGCGCGGCTACTGCGTGCCCGGCGGCATCGAGCTGCTCGAGCGCGAGCGCATCGTGGCCGCGCTGCCGGAGCGGACGCGGGCGGCGCTGTCGCGGCTCGAGGTGCGCCGCGTGGTGGACTCGACCAACGCGCTGATGCTCGACGCGCTGCGCGCCGGCACGCTCGGCCACGGCGCGGCGGTGTTCGCCGAGCAGCAGACCAGCGGCCGCGGGCGCCGCGGGCGCGACTGGGTGAGTCCGTTCGGGCGGAACATCTACGCCTCGCTGGCGTGGCGCTTCGACGCCGGCGTCGCGGCGCTGGAAGGCCTGAGCCTGGTGATCGGCATGGCCGCGGCGCAGGCGCTGGCGCGCCTCGGGGCGCCCGGGGTCATGCTGAAGTGGCCGAACGACCTGGTGGCGGGCGCGGCGAAGCTGGGCGGCATCCTGATCGAGATCGACGGCGAGCTGGCCGGTCCGGTCACCGCGGTGATCGGCGTCGGGATCAACGTCAGCATGCCGCCCGGCGCTTCCGCCGCGATCGGGCAGTCGTGGACCGACCTCGACACGCTCTGTGGCCGGCGCATCGGGCGCAACGCGCTCGCCGCCGCGCTGCTGGAGTCCTGCTGCGACGTCCTCGCCGATTTCGCGCGCCACGGTTTCGGCCACTTCGCCGCGCAATGGGAGCGCCTCGATGCGCTGCGCGGGCGGCAGGTCTCGGTGTCGGCGGGCAGCGGCCGGACATTGCACGGCATCGCCGACGGCATCGATGCCAGCGGCGCATTGCGGCTGCTGACCCCCGAGGGCGAGGAGCGGCTGAGCGGCGGCGAGATCAGCGTGAGGCGCGACGATTGATCCTGGAACTCGACATCGGCAACACGCGCTGCAAGTGGCGCCTGGCAGGTGCCGGGGCGCCGGCAGGTCGTGACGGCGCGTGCCCGGTCGACGGGCTGGGCGCCGTGCTCGCGGCGCTGCCCGAGCGCGGCGCCATCGCGCGCGTGCGCGCCGGCTGCGTGCGCGGGCCGCAGGTGGAAGCGGCGGTGGGCGCGGCGGTGCGGGGCGCGCTCGGGCTCGAGGCGGAGTTTGCCCGCTCGCGGGCGCGGGCGGCCGGGGTGCGCAACGCCTACGCCGAGCCGGAACGGCTCGGGGTCGACCGCTGGCTCGCGATGCTCGCCGGCTTCGCCGAGGTCGGCGGCGCCGTCTGCGTGCTGGACTGCGGCAGCGCGATCACGGCCGACCTGGTCGACGCCGGCGGCGATCACCGGGGTGGCTACATCGTCCCGGGCCTCGCGATGATGCGCGCCAGCCTGCTGGCGGAGACGGACCGTGTCCGCTTCGCGGCGGCCGGGGCCGGGGCCGGGGCCGGGACCGCGCCGGGCCGCAACACGGCCGAGGCCGTCGGCGGCGGCACCCTGCTGGCCGCGGCCGGCTTCCTCGCCGCCGCCCGTGCGCGTTTCGAACGCGACTGCCCCGGGGCCGCCATGCTGCTGACCGGCGGCGATGCGCAGACGATCGCGGCCTGCCTGGATTTTCCGGTACAGCTGCGGCCGCAGCTGGTGCTCGACGGCCTGTGCCGGGCCCTGCCCTGATGCGCCGCCTGTTCCTCGCGCTGCTGGCCGCCAACCTGCTCTGTGCGGGCTGGGCGCTGCTGTCACCGCACGAGGATGCGCAGGACGGCGCGCGCCGCACGGCGGCCCCGACCTATGCCGCGAGGCTGGAGCTCGCGAGTGAGCACTCGCCAGCAGGGGCGCGCGAGGCGGCCGCCGCGGCCGCAGCGCCGCCCGCGGCGCCGGGTGCCGAGGCGGCGGACCTGCCGGCCGCGGAGTCGCCGGTCCTGCCGGCTGATGCCGGTGCCCATGCCGATGCCGGTCCGCCCGCGACCGCGTCGGCTG
>CAYXJM010000022.1:0-13862 GCA_964465455.1 uncultured Klebsiella sp. | reverse complement strand
CGGGGCGCTGCGCACGACCAGGATCGACTCGTGGCCGATCTCGTAGTTCACGTAGTCTCCGACGCGCGGGATCTCTTCCTCGCGGCAGGCGATCTGCCACACGCGCGGCCACACGCGCTCCATTTCGAGGCGGTGGAACTCCTCCGAGTAATCCGACGCCGGGACGAAATCGCGCCGGATCGCCGGTGCGGGCATTGCCTTCGTATCGTGGTGCGCGGACATGCTGCGGCTCCTTGGCAAGCGTCGTGCTCTGCGGTCGGGGAAATTAGGACGGAAGCTGCGGCGTGTAAAGGCGGCGCGGTTGCGCGCGGAGATTCCACGGCAAGAAATCGAAATCCGGCCGCGAAAGCGAAAGCCTCGGGGGCGATTTGACATAAATGTACTTGGCAGTATCATTATGGGCGCACGCGCGGTGCGTGCGTGAACTGCCGGAGGAGAGCCAACCATGTTCGAGGCGATCAGGCTGAAGGATCGTGTCGGGTCCGAGATCCGCACGGACGTCGCGAGCCTGCTGACACCGGAGGTCGCGGCCAAGGTCCGCAACCTCCTGGTCGAGCGCGGCGTGCTGGTGTTCAAGTCGCTCGGCCTCTCCGACGAGCAGCAACTCGCCCTCAGCCGGCTGATGGGCACGCTGCGCGAGGAAGGGCAGAAGGGCATCCTGAAGATCACGCTCGACAAGGAGCTCAATCCGCGCCGGGATTACCTGAAGGGCTCCTTCTTCTGGCACATCGACGGCACGCACGACGACGTGCCGCCGTTCGCCTCGCTGCTCACCGGCATCACGCTGTCGGACAGCGGCGGCCAGACCGAATTCGCGAACTCCTACGCGGCCTACGAGGAGTTGCCGCAGGAGATGAAGGACCGCATCGCCGGGCTGCGCGCGGTGCACAGCGTCGAGACCTCCACGCGCAAGGCCGGCGTCGAGCCGACGCCCGAGAGCGTCGCCTACTGGCGGAGCTTTCCCGACCGGACCCACAAGCTGGTGTGGACGCACGCCTCGGGCCGCAAGTCGCTGGTGATCGGCAGCCATGCGTCGCACATCGACGGCATGGACCGGGAGGAAGGGCAGAAGCTGCTGCAGGAACTGCTCGACTGGGCCACGCAGCCGCGCTTCGTCTACCGGCACGAGTGGACGCCGGGCGACCTGCTGATCTGGGACAACACCGGCGTGATTCACCGCGTGGAGCCCTATCCGCTCGACTGCGGCCGCCTGATGCGCCGCACCACGCTCGCGGGCGAGGAGCCGTTCGCCTGAGCGGCGGCGTTCCCGCGATGACTCCGCAACACGAGGCCACGGCCGGCGCACAGCCGGGCGCTCGCGCCCGGCGCGGACGCCCGCGATCCGCCGACGTCGTCGACATCGACAAGAGGCTGCTGGACGCAGCACTCGGGGAGTTCCTCGGGCACGGTTACGGCGGCGCCTCGATGACGCGCATCGTGCAGGCGGCCGGGGCATCGAAGACGACGCTGTATTCGCGCTATCCCTCCAAGGAACAGCTGTTCCGCGCCATCATCCGCGAGCAGATCGAGCGCCTGTCGCCGTCGGCGTCGCTGCGCTCGGACGCGGGTCCGCTCGGGCTCGAGCAGGGCCTGGTCGCCTACGCGAACGACATGCTGACGCGCAGCCTGCAGGGCGATCTGCTCGGCGTCGACCGCCTGATCTACAGCGAGTCGCACCAGTTCCCGGAACTGGGCGCCGCGGCGGCGGAGCGAACGGAGCTCGGCATCAAGCGCATCGCCGGCTTCATCCGCGATTGCGCCGTGCGCGACGGGATTCCGTGCAAGGACCCGCGCGCGCCCGCCGAAGCGTTCATCTTCATGATCCGCGGCTGGTACGCGAACGTCGTGCTCGGCAACCGCAACGTGTCCCCGGCGCAGCGCGAGCGCTGGGTCAGGCGCGCCGTGCGCGCGCTGCTGGCGGCCCGCAGCGACTGGTGAGAGCCGGCGCGGCGCGCGCCATCGGTTACGGGACAACGGGCGAGGTGATCGCATGCCAGAGCAGAACGGACGTTACCGGGCGCCGCAGCCCGCGACCCTCGCCGAGGGCTGGACGCTGGAGCGGCTCACGCCGCCCAGCCGGCTGTTCGGCGCCAACGGCGTGCGCACCGGGCCGGACGGGCGCATCTACGTCGCGCAGGTCTCGGGCAGCCAGATCAGCGCGGTGGACGTGGCCACCGGCCGGGTCGAAACGATCAGCCCGCTGGGCGGCGACATCGTCGCGCCCGACGACCTCGTCTTCGATCCCGAGGGCAATCTCTACGCCACGGAGATCACCGAAGGGCGGGTCAGCGTGCGCACGCCCGAGGGCAAGGTCCGCGTGGTGTACGGCGACCTGCCCTGCGCCAACCCGATCACGTTCCATCGCGGCCGGCTGTTCGCCGGCGAATGCCGCCACGAGGGGCGGATCGTCGAGCTGAGCCTCGACGGCGGCGCGCCGCGCGTCCTGGTCGACAAGGTGCCGATGCCGAACGCGATGGAAGTCGGGCCCGACGGCATGCTCTATTTCCCCGTGATGGAGGCCAACGAGATATGGCGCGTCGGCCTGGACGGCGGTCGACCGGAAAAGGTGGCCGGTGACCTCGGCGTGCCGGATGCCGTGAAGTTCGACGCCCGCGGCCGCATCGTCTCGACCCAGGCGGCGAGCGGGCAGGTGCTGCGCATCGACCCGCGCACGGGCGAGCGCACCGTGCTCGCCGAGATCGCCCCGGGGCTCGACAACCTGACCTTCGTCGGCGAGCGCCTGTTCGTCTCGAGCTTCTCGGGGCAGATCAGCGAGATCCTCGGCGACGGCGCCGTGCGCCCGCTGCTGCCGGCCGGCCTGAACGGACCGCTCGGTCTCACGATGGGCGACGACGGCGTGCTCTTCGTCGGCGACGGTCCGTATTGCTACTCCCTCGCGCCCGGCGGCGCGCTGCAGGTGGCCGGGATGCTGTTCACGCCGGGAAGCCCCGGTTACACGCGTGGCATCGCGGCGGCGGGCGCGGGTGAATACGTCGTCACCACCTCCAGCGGCCAGGTGGCGCGCTGGCGCCCGGCGCGCCAGCAGAGCGAGGTGCTGGCCCAGGGCTTCGACCGGCTCTATGGCGTCGCGGTCGCGCGCGGCGGGGCCGTGGCCTTCGCCGACGCCGGCACGGGAAGGCTGCTGTCGGTCGCATCCGGCACGGTGGACGTGCTGGCCGAGGGCCTGCGCGAACCGAAAGGGGTGGCGCTCGCCGGCGACGGCGCGTGCCTGGTCGCCGAGGAGGAGGCGGGCCGGGTGGTGAGCGCCTCGCGCGGCGGCGTCGCCACGGTGCTGGATGGCCTGCAGCGGCCGCAGGGGATCCTGCTGCGCGGGGAACTGCTCTACGTCGTCGACGTGGCCGCGAAGGAACTGCTCGAATACGACACGGTGCGCAAGGTCCGTCGCACCATTGCCGCGGGCCTGCCGGTCGGCGCGCCCGCGGGTGTCACGCCGAAGTTCCTGCGACCCTTCCCGCCGCTCTCGGGCTCGATGGGACCGTTCGCGGGCATCGCGGCCGGCAGCGACGGCACGCTGTACCTGTCGGCCGACGCCGAGGGCAGCGTGCTCGCGCTCCGTCCCGCGTGAGGCCGGTCGCGACGGCGGGGGAGCGCGTCAGCGCGCGGCTCCCGGCGGGCGCCTGGACAGCATGCTGTCGATGACGATCTTCTTCACCTGCTGCGGGTCCATGGCGCCGACGCGCTGCGGCAGGCTGGCCCAGTTCACCAGGTCGAGCGATTCCCGCTCGGCCATGGACGGGAACGCGACATCGTAGAAGCGGTACCTGCCGTCGTCGATCGGCAGCATCATCGTTTCCCCGTTGCGTGGATCGAACAGGCCGCAGACGGGCAGGTGGATGTCGAGCGCCGATTCCGACAGCCATGCGGCCAGCCACGAGAACGAGCTCACGCCGAGCACCACGTGCCTGGCGCGCCGGAGCGTCTGGAAATCCGCGAGCGGGGGCGCGGCGGGCAGGAACGTCGCCGCGGGAAACCGGCGCCTGAGCGCCGTGCAGTACGGGCCGTCGTCGAGTTGCCCCATGAATACCGGGCTCAGCCCGGTGCGCTCGATCACGTGCTCGTAGAACGAGAACGGCAGCGGGAAATAGCGCGGGTGCCAGCCGGAGAGGATGTCCTCGGCGCGGATGTTTATCAGCAACTGATCGTCGCGGGCCGCGAACGCCGATCCGGCGTCCAGCGGAAACGAGGGCCGGTATGCCTCCGGTCCCCGGTAATACTCGAGCCGCATCCCCCAGCCGTTGATCACGACCGTGCGCAGGGCGCGCGTGCGCAGCAGGTAGGCCGTCCGATCGAGATTGAACACGTGCCGTTCGAGCACGACCGTCGGGTTCGCGTGGCTCCCGGGCGCCGGCAGCGCGATGTTCCACTCCGGCAGCGCGAGCCCGCATACGGGGATCGCGTCGCCGACGCGCCGGCCGATCTCGGTCGCGAGCATGTACTGGAACATCCGGTTGGCCAGTCGTCCGTTCGGTCGAATGACGATCGCGCGGTCTTCCATCAGGATTCCTTGCCGTAGAGGAGGTACCTGGATCGCAGCACGGCGAACCGGTCGAGTGCCGTCTGCCAGCCGGGCCTGATCGAGCGCGGATCCACGCCCTGTCCGATTGCCGCCACGACCCGCCGCGCGCCGATCATGCCCAGCGTCTTGTCCAGCTGGAACTCGCGCGGATACAGCCGGTGCAGCGCGCTGGCGATCTCGATTCCGAGCGCCGGGCTGTCGAGCGCATCGCGGTCGGTCACTTCGATCCGCACGCCCCGGCAGGTGCGACCGGCATAGCGGGCGGCGCGGGGCGTGAAGGTCGTCGCGACGAAGCGGACGCCGCGGATGGCACGCCCGGCGAGATAGTCCGCCAGCGCGCTGCCGTCCATCCACGGCGCGCCGAGGAGCTCGAACGGAGACCCGGTCCCCCTGCCCACGCTCACGTTGGCCCCTTCGACCATGGCCACGCCCGGATACAGGGTCGCCTGTGTCAGCGTGCGCAGGTTCGGCGACGGCCCGACCCACGCCAGCCCGGTCTCGTCGTACCACGCGTCACGGTGGTAACCACGCATGGGCACGACGTGCAGGTCGGCCCCGATGCCGCGTTCCGCGTTGAACAGGCGCGCGAGTTCGCCGACCGTCATGCCGTGCCTCACCGGCAGCGGGAAATAGCCGGTGAACGACTCGAGCCCGGCGTCCAGCACGGGGCCCTGCACGATCGCGCCCCCGAGCGGATTCGGCCGGTCGAGCACGTAGAAGCGCAGGCCCTTCCTGGCCGCGGCTTCCATCGCGTACGCCATCGTCGTGACATAGGTGTAGAAGCGCGCGCCCGCATCCTGGATGTCGAACACCAGCGCGTCGAGACCGGCCAGCATCGCGTCGCTGGGTCGCAGGGTGTCGCCGTAGAGGCTGTAGAGCGGGAGTGCGGTGCGCGACTCCGTCGTCGACGCCACTTTCGCGTCGGCGGTCCCGTCGAATCCGTGTTCGGGACTGAACACGGCGGTCAGCCTGACGCCGGGCGCATGCTGCAGGAGCTCGAGCGTGCTGCGCCCGCTGGCGTCCCGGCCGGTCTGGTTCGTGATGAGACCGACGCGCAGCCCGGCGAGCGGCGCGAACCGCTCCGCGGCGAGGACGTCGATACCGGTGGCGACACCGGCGCCGGCGAGATCCCCGTGCGGCTCCTCCGCGCCGGGTTGCAGCGCGGCCGCGACCACCTGCGCGAGTTGTCTGCGCAACGGCCCGGCGTCGCCCTTGCCGTCCGGATGCACGCGATTCGTCAGCAGGATCACGTAGGTCTGCGACGCCGGATCGATCCAGATCGACGTGCCGGTGTATCCGGTGTGGCCGTACCATCGCCCGTTGGCCGTCGCGTCGCCCGGCGCGGCGAACGGCGTGGCGAGGTCCCACCCGAGCCCGCGCCGGTGCGTTGCGTCATCGGTCGCCGCGAGCGCCGTCATCGCGGCGATCGAACCCGGGTCGAGGATCTGGCGGCCGTTGAGGCGCCCGCCGTTCAGCAGCATGCGGGCGAACACGCCCAGATCCGCGGCCGTGGAAAAAAGTCCCGCGTGACCGGCAACTCCGCCCATGCGGAACGCCGTCGGATCGTGGACGGCACCGGATTGCATGCGCTGCCGGCGGTACACCGTCGGCGCTATCCGCCCGGTTGCGGTCGCGGGCGGCAGAAACCGCGTGTCGTCCATCCCGAGCGGCGCGAAGATGTGCCGGGCGCAGTACACGTCGAGCGGCACGCCGGCGACCCGGCGCACCAGTTCGCCCAGTACCGCGAAATTGATGTCGCTGTACGTCACCGTCGTTCCCGGCGGCGAGCGCGGCCGCTCGGCGACGATCAGCCGCATCGCCGTGGCGTATCCCGACCAGGGAGTCCGCAGGTCGAGGTCGGCGCGCAGGCCGGACGCGTGGTTCAGCAGCTGGCGGATAGTGATCGCCCCCTTGCCGTGCGCGGCGAACTCGGGCCAGTAGCGCGCCACCGGCGCATCGAGCTGCAGCGCGTCCTTTTCGACCAGCTGCATGACGGCCGTGGTCGTCGCGACGACCTTGGTGAGCGATGCCAGGTCGAAAATCGTGTCCTCGGTCATCGGCAGGGGCGCCGGGGCGAGTGCCCGGTTGCCGAATGCGCGCCGGTAGACGACCCGGTCCCGCTGCCCGATCAGCACGACCGCGCCGGGAACGTGGCCCGCGGCGACTTCGCGCTCCACGATGCCGGCAATCGGCACGAGGCCCGATCCGGACAGCCCTGCGGTTGTCGTTGCCTCGCCACGACCGGCGAGCAGCAGGAGCACACACAGCCCGAATAGCGACCTGTACCGCATCGCCCGAGTCATTCCTTGTCCAGTCCGTCGCCAGTGTAGACGTTGCGCGGATTCCACAGCATCCATCCGCCGGAACCGAATTCTTCCGCGGCCCGGATCTGCTCACGGATCTCCCGCCCGGTGAACGGCCTCCTGTCGAACGCATAGTCCCGGAACGCCTGCAGCCACGGCCGGAAGCGCGTCGGGGAGACCTGCGTTCTTTCCCGGGCCCTCTGCAGCGAACGGTAGACGATTTCGTAGGGATGCTGCACGGGGTTGGCGATTCCGGGGATGCCACGGTGGTAGCACGACGGATACAGCATCGGGGAGATGTAGTCCACCAGCGGTTCCAGTTCCTCGAGCTTCTGCCCTATCCCGATGTCGTTCTCGTTCCAGCACACGTAGCCGAAGATGTCGGCGGCGAGGAAGACGTTGTAGGGGGCCAGTTGCGCTCCGGCTTCGCGCAGAAAGGTCGCGACCGCGGCGCGCCTGTCGTGCTCCGTGTTGGGTCCGGAGAAGACCAGTCCCGGAGCGTCCGGGAAACGGACGTAGTCGAACTGGATCTCGTCGAATCCGCCCTTCGCCGCTTCGACCGCGACGGCGATGTTGTAGTCGCGGACCTCCTGCCTGAACGGATCCGTCCAGGCGAGGCCCTCGCGGTCGCGCCAGACGGCGCCGCCCTTCGTCCTGACGGCGAGATCCGGCCGCGACATCGCGAGAGGATGGTCCTTGAAGGTCACGATGCGCGCGATGGTGTAGATGCCTTTTTCGTGCAGGGACGCGAGCAATCCCTCCAGGTCCCTTATCGTGAGCGTGGCCTGGGCGCCGGCCTCGTGTGCGAGCGCAATCGCGCTCGGGTAGGCGATGCCGCCACGGTCGCCCTTGATGTCGATCACCAGCGCGTTCAGCTCGGTCGCCGCCACGAGATCGAGCGCGGACTGGCGCAACGTGTCGCTGCCGATGCCGTAGAAGGAAAGGTACAGCGCCTTGGGCCTGAACGGGACCAGCGCGACCGGGGGCGACGCATCGGACTGGCGCGCGGCGGGAAGCCATTGCCGTGCGTACCCCGGAGCCCGGATGCCGATCAGTCCGCCGTCCCCGCTGACGGCGAACCGTCCATCGGGCCCCGTTGCGCCGACCCTGCCGTCGAGCGTGACGCGCGCCCCCGCGACGGGCAGCCCCGTGTTCGCGTCCACGATGGTTCCGGAATACTCGCCGGCCGCGGCGGTCCCGGCGATTAGCGCGATCGCCGCGAGCGCGGCCCGGCCGCCGCACGTGAACAGCGCGCGGAACGGGCGGCGCCGGGCCGCTGCACCGTGCGCGCCGGAGCTCCCGCTCATGGCGCGGCGTCGCCGGCGCGCGCTTTTGCGGGCACCCGATCGTGCCGTTCGGGCGCCGCCGGCCCGATCGGTTCGTCGCTCGCCGCCCCGGGATGCAGCCGCGCGTTCAGCTGTTCGCCGATCAGCCGGGAACCGTATTCGGAGACGTGATCCGTCACGCCGTAGAGGAAGCGCCCGTTCCTGGACGGCGCGCAGACGTCGCGCTCCTCGTCGCACAGGACGGGGATGGTGTCGAACACCGACACGGCCTCGGGATGGCGCGCCTGGATGGCGAACAGCACCTCGCGATACTGCCGCGACAGCGCGAGGTGCCTGGCGACGCCGATCCGGCAAGCGGGATTGAGCGGCGTGGCGAGCAGCTCGTTGAAGAAGGCGGAACTCGTCTTGCGCGACAGGCAGTCCTCGGGATGCGGCAGGGTGGGGTTGTCCACCAAGAGAACCACGCGCTTGCCCGCGGCCACCAGCCGCGAGACGCTGGCGTCGAGTCCCGCGAGCGCCGCGGCGGAGTTGCGGCTCTGCGGGAGTTCGGCAATGGAATCGTCGCGCCCGAGGTTGAACAGGGCGCGCGTGGAGGTCGCGATCGCCACGGCCTCGATGGCGTCGTCCGCTTCGATCAGCCGCAGCGCGGTGTCGACGGCCTGCCGGTCGACGTAGACGTAGATCGGGTGGTCGCTCAGCACCGGCACCAGCGGGCCGCTGTCGCCCGAGCCGAAATAGATCCACGTTCCGCCGGGCGCCGCGGTGCGGAACAGGCCCGGGAACAGCGCGCCGGCCTTGCTGTCCCCGAGCAGCGCGAAGCGTGGCGGTTCGCGCGTGTCGACGTGGCACTGGAACAGCTTGCCCTGCGCGGGGCTCAGGAAAGCGCAGGGCGCGGCGGACGACGGATAGCCTCCGTCCCGGCCCGTCTCGAGGCTGAGGTTGTCGCGCACGACCGCGCGCCCCGCGAGGCCGTCCTGCACCTTGATGGCCAGTCCCACGCAACCGATCGCCACCATCAGCACGCTGAGGCCGGCAGTGACCGGCAACCGCTTCGCGGCCTCCTTCAGCGGCACTTCCACCCACGTGTACGTCAGCCGCCCGAGGATGATGCTGCCGAGCAGCAGCAGGGTCCGCATGGCAACGCCGGGTTCGCCATGGACGATGCGGGCGAAGGAAAACAGCGGCCAGTGCCACAGGTAGACCGGGTAGCTGATCAGTCCCACCCAGACCAGCGGGCGGCTCGCCAGGATGTAGCGGTTGAACGGGCTTCGGGGGCCGGCAAAGATCAGCAGGGCCGCTCCGGCGGTGGGGACGAGCACCTGCCACCCCGGGAAGTTCCGCTCGTCGATGGTGCAGACGCCGACGGCGATCAGTGCCGCACCGAGCAGCGACGCGGCCAGCCGGACACGGGGCGACGTTGCCGCGAACGCGTCGCTGTCAGCCCGGGGCACTGCGGCGGCGCTCGCGCCTGCCGCGGGCACGCGACGGAAGCGATGGTGCGTTGCGACATAGGCCAGGATGGCGCCCACCATCGGTTCCCAGAAGCGCGTGAACGGCGAATAGAACGCGGCGGGCGGGCTGTGGCTCGTCGCCAGCACGTTGGCCCCGAACGACAGGACTCCGATGCATGCCGCCACGAGCAGCAGGTTGAAGCGCAGACGCCAGCCCAGCCACAGGAAGAGCGGCCAGACGATGTAGAACTGCTCTTCCACGCCGAGCGACCACAGGTGCAGCAAAGGCTTGGTGATGGAAGCGTTGTCGAAATATCCGCTCTCGCTCCACAGCACCAGGTTCGAGATGAAGACCGCCGCCGCGGCGGTGTGCTTGCCGAGCTGCTCGTACTCCTTCGCGAACAGCGCGATCCAGCCGAAGGCCAGCACGGCCGCCAGCACGAGCAGCAGTGCCGGATAGAGCCGCTTGATGCGCCGGGCATAGAATCCCGCGAAGCTGAAGCGTTCCTGCTCGAGGCTCTCGATGATGATGCGCGAGATCAGGTAGCCCGAGATCACGAAGAAGATGTCCACGCCGATGAACCCGCCGGGCAGCGCCCGGGGGAAGGCGTGGAAGACAACGACGGACAGGACGGCAACGGCGCGCAGCCCGTCGATGTCCGGGCGGTACGCCGGGTGTACGTTTTCCCTGCGCGCGCTGCCGGCGGCGCTCACGGCCCGATCCTCTCGGTGCACGTCACCGGGTGGTCGCCCGGCGCGTCAGCGGACGGCCTGGCAGGCGGCGATCACTTGACGTACGTGACCCACATGCCCTCGGTATCGGAGTTCTCGGTGTGGACCTCCATCGCGGCGAAGCGCCAGCCCTTTTCCTCCATCGAAAGGTGCATCTCGTTGAGCTTCTTCGCGATCGACGAGCCGCCGTGCGCGGAGATGTAGACGGTCACCATGGTGTCTGCGGCGGTCTTCTTGTCCTTGGCGGCGGTGACGGCAGGAAAGGTGACGATTGCCGCAGCGGCGACGGCGGCGGCCAGCAAGCGCTTGAGCCCGGTCTTCATGGGGTTCCCCTGGTTGGTTCGATGGTGCGGTGCGCCGCTCGTTGGCGTCGAGGCCCGGCGCGCCGCCGATCTTGCAGCGCTGCGGCGGCAGGCGCAAGAGTGGACGTTGCCGAGCGCGACGTCCCGGCGTCGCGGGGGTGCTGCTTAGCGGGTGCCGTCCGGTCCTGGTGGATCGGCTGTGGCCGTGAGGCGTGTCCAGGACTATGGTGTGCATTGATCTCCGGTTCAAGGAGTGTGCGCCGAGATGGATAATGATCCCGTCGCAGTCGATCTTGCCGCGCTGCTGGTCGAGCAGTCGCCGGACGCAATGATATTTGCCGACAGGGAAGGCCGTATCCGCGTGTGGAATGCGGCGGCACAGAGGATTTTCGGCTTCACCCCGCAAGCCGCCCTCGGTGCGAGCCTGGACATCATCATTCCCGATCGATTTCGCGACGCGCACTGGCGTGGTTTCGAGCGTGCACTGGCTGCGCGTGCCACGAAATATGTCGGGCAGTGCTTGCCGACTCGGGCGCTGCGTGCCGATGGCACGAAGATCTACGTCGAACTCGGTTTTGCGATCGTGCTCGATGCCGATAACGACGTCGTCGGCGTGCTTGCCCAGGCGCGTGATATCACCGAGCGCTTCGAGCGCGAACGTGCTGCGAGCAAGCAGACTGAAACTCGCTGAACCGCATGGAAATTCGATTTGCGCAAAACCTGTGCGCTGCGCAGCGAGGCGGCGCATTTACCGCAGAAGATTCACGCCGCGATTCAGTTGGGCTTCGGTCTGTGCGCCGATACGAACCACCAGCTGGGCGGCATCTTCGACAGCATCGATCATGTCGATGCCTTCTCCCGCCCACACGACTGCAGTGGCGACAGCTTCGGCCTGCGCGGCAGAAAAATAGGCTGGGCGCTCGACATCGAGCGAGGCCGCCAGCGCCGCCTCGTTGCCGTGCCAGCGCGCGATGAAATCATTGCGCACCGCGCGCCCGGTATACGGCGCCGGCCAATCGTAACCGCGCACAATATCGAAAACCTGCGTGCGCAAGGTGTCGCCGCCTCGCCTCGTGGTGATCTCGCGTTTGGCGGCTGCGGCTCCCAGCGCCTGGTGGCTGGCGTAAAAGCGCGTGCCGATCAATGCGCCTTCGGTACCCAGCATCAATGCCGCAGCGACACCGCGGCCATCGCTGATGCCGCCGGCTGCCAGAACCGGCAGCGGTGCCACCGCATCCACGACCGCGGGCACCAGCGGCAAAGTCGCGCGCGCACTGCCGTGCCCGCCGGCCTCGGTGCCTTGCGCCACGATGAAATCCGCGCCGGCTTGCATCGCGAGGTGCGCAGACTCGATGTCCTGAACCTGGCAGATCAGCACTGCGCCACGGTCCTTGATGGACTTTGCATGCGGCCGCGGATCGCCGAACGACAGCATGACGGCGTGCGGCCGGTAATCGAGCGTCAGCTGCAGAACACCCGGCGAAATGGCCCAGGTGATCAGGCCAACGCCCCACGGCTTTTCTGTCAGTTGCCGTACAAGGTCCAGTTCGCGGCGCAACCACGCCGTGTCGCCATAACCGCCACCGACCAGGCCAAGACCGCCGGCGTTGGAGACGGCGGCGGCGAGTTCGCCGCCTGCCACGCCACCCATCGGCGCCAATACCAGCGGATATTGCAGGGCGAATCGCCTCGTCAACGCAGTAGTGATCATGACAGCTTCACCTGTGGGTGATGAGTGAGTCTTATAGCAATTATCCACGACGCCGTCACAGACGAAGCGTGAAGACGATTCACGTGATGTGAGGCGCCAGACGGCCGATGAAGTCGTGCGGCTCGAATCTGAGCTGCCCTCGTGGCCTCCACGCACGACCCACAGCAAGGCGGTGCGCACGCATTGCGGCATTCGTCTGTATTCCATAAGCTTGGCATTGCAATCAAGGAACCCTTGGTGTCACGCCCGATGCCCGAGGCAAACGACGACTCCGCGCAACGCGACGTGCCAGGCGCCCGCCAGACGCGGGATGCCGGCGCGCCGGAGCCACGGGAGACGGCGGACATGGCGCGTCCGACGGAGTACGGAGGCCGCCGCGACGGCCTCGATCCGACGCGCTACGGCGACTGGGAAATGAACGGCCGCTGTATCGACTTCTGAGTTCTGCTCACGCTGCCCGGGCGTCGGTGACAGGAACAAGAGGACGGCCTGATGAGCAATCCGAGCAAGGTTCACGAGGGCGCGCAGCCCGGGACCGGCACGCCGGCCGGGAATCGCCCGCTGTCACCGCATCTGCAGGTCTACCGCTGGCAGATCACCATGACGATGTCCATCCTGCACCGTGCCTCGGGGCTGGCGTTGTCCGTCGGCTCGCTGGTGCTCGCATGGTGGCTGAACGCCGTCGCCGTGGGCGGCGCCCACTACGCGTGGGTGACGGGCATTCTCGGCTCGCCCGCGGGTCTCGCATTCCTCGCCGGCTGGTCGGTCGCCTTCTTCTACCACCTGGGCAACGGCATCCGGCATCTGCTGTGGGACGCCGGCCGGGGTTTCGAGATCGGATCCATGTACAGGACCGGCTGGGCCGTCGTGGTGTTCGTCATGGTCGCCACCGCGTTCACGTGGTGGTGTGCATGGTGGTCCATCGGGGGGCAAGGGGGAGCGGGAGCATGATGCGCACGCCGTTGAAACACGTGACGGGGCTCGGTTCCGCGAAAAGCGGTACGGAGCACTTCTGGATGCAGCGCCTGACCGCGCTTGCCCTGATCCCCCTCGGCATCTGGTTCGTGTATTCGGTGCTGTCGCTGACCGGGATGCAACATGCCGGCGTGACGCAGTGGATGCGTCATCCGATCAATGCGACGCTGCTGGCCGTGATGGCGGCAACCGTCTTCTACCACTCGAAGCTCGGCGTACAGGTAGTGTTCGAGGACTACATCCACACCGGTTGGCTGAGGTTCACCGCGCTGATTCTCAATGATTTCGTCCACGTCCTGCTCGGCGCCGCCGCGGTCATCAGCGTCTTGCGCGTTGCATTCGGGAGCTGAGTCGATGACGAATGCCATGAACCATTACAGGGTCGTCGATCACAGCTACGACGTGGTCGTCGTTGGCGCCGGCGGCGCAGGACTGCGCGCCACGGTCGGGCTGGTCGAGCAAGGGCTGAGCACGGCGTGCGTGACCAAGGTCTTTCCGACACGCTCGCACACCGTGGCGGCACAGGGGGGCATCTCGGCGTCGCTCGGCAACATGGGCGAGGACG
>CAYXJM010000021.1:4383-13984 GCA_964465455.1 uncultured Klebsiella sp. | reverse complement strand
GCGGTGTAGCGGTTGACCATCGAGTCCATGTTGCCGGCGGTGATGCCGAAGAACAGGTTCGGCTTGCCGAGGGCGCGGAAAGCGTCGGCCGAGCGCCAGTCCGGCTGGCTGATGATGCCGACGCGAAAGCCCTGTGCCTCGAGCAGCCGTCCGACTAGCGCCATGCCGAAGCTCGGGTGGTCGATGTAGGCGTCACCCGTGACGATGATCACGTCGCAGGAATCCCAGCCGAGCGCGTCCATCTCCGCGCGCGACATCGGCAGGAAGGGCGCGGTGCCGAAGCGCCGGGCCCAATACTTGCGGTAACCGAAGAGGTTGGGGGCGGTGTCCATGGCCGCATTGTAGCGCCGCGGAGGCGCCGCCCGGCGGCCCGAAACGGGCAATAAGCCGCGCGACGCCGGTGGCCCGCGCGCCGCTCAGTTCGCCGTGGCGGGCGCCGACGGGGCGCCGAGCGCCTCGCGGACCTGGTCGGCCTCGCGGATGATTTCCTCCTGCGTGCGCGAGACCAGCGTGGTGCCCTTCAGGGCGTCCTCGACGTCCTTCTTCAGCACCAGGATCACGATCCGCCGGTTGCTCGGTGCCGCAGGCTGCTCGACGATGCGCGGCACCGAGGCGCCCATGCCCTGCACCGTGAACACCTTCTCCTCGGGGTAGCCGCCCTCGATCAGCGCGCGCCGCGCGCTGTTGGCGCGGTCGGCCGACAGCTCCCAGTTGCTGTAGCCCTTGCCGTTGCGGTAGGCGACGGAGTCCGTGTGGCCGTTGATGCTGAGCTTGTTGATCACGACGTCGAGTCGCGGCGCGAGCGCGAGCAGCACTTCGCGCGCGTAGTCCTGCAGGCGGCTTTCGCCGCTGTCGAACATCGGCCGGTTCTCCTTGTCGACCAGCTGGATGCGCAGCCCCAGCGCGGTCTGGTCGATGATGATCTGGTCGCGCAGCTTGATGAAGGCCGAGTCTTCCTTGCCGAGCTCCTCTTCCAGCGCCCTCTGCAGTTCGTCGAGCGACTTCTTCTCGCGCTCGGCCTGCTCGGCGCGCAGTTGCTCGTCGCTGGCGCGCTCCAGCGAGGGCTCGGCCTCGGTACGCTCGGCCTGCGTGAGCGGGTTGTCGAGGGCGATGGCGCCGGCGTTCGCGCCGCCCGCCCCGACCTGGCCGACGCCGGGGGCGTCGAGCCCTCCGCCCTGGCCGGCGATCGAGCCGCGCGGGTCGTTGAAGTAACCCTGGATCGCGGTGCGCTCCTCGGGCGAGGTCTGCGCCAGCAGCCACATCAGCAGGAAGAAGGCCATCATCGCGGTCACGAAGTCCGCGAAGGCGACTTTCCACGAGCCGCCGTGATGGCCGTGCGCGACAACCTTCTTCTTGCGGATGATGATCGGCTGCGTCGAGGGATCCATGCTCATTTCTGCTTGACGCGCTCCTCGACCTCGGTCCAGCCCGGGCGCACCGAGTGGAACAGGATCTTGCGCCCGAACTCGACCGCGAGCTGCGGCGGGGCGCCGGCGAAACTCGCCATCATCGAGACCTTGATGCACTCGTAGAACTTCGCCTCGTCGCGCGCGACGTGCTCGAGGTAGACCGACATCGGGCCGACAATGCCGTAGGAGAGCAGGATGCCGAGGAAGGTGCCGACGAGCGCGGCGCCGACGTGGTGCCCGAGCTCCTCGGGCGGTCCGCCGATGTGGCTCATCGTGATCACGATGCCCATCACCGCCGCCACGATGCCGAAGCCGGGCAGTGCGTCGGCGACCTTGCTCATCGCGCCCGGCACCAGGTGCGACTCGGCGTGGTGCGTCTCGAGCTCGGCGTCGAAGAGCGCGTCGAGGTCGTGCGCCGCGACGCCGCCCAGCGTCATCACGCGCAGGTAGTCGATGATGAACTCGGTGGCGCCGTGGATCTTCGCGATGCCGGTATGCTTGCTGAAGATCGGGCTGGCCGCCGGATCGTCGATGTCCTTCTCGATGCCGAGCAGGCCCTCGCGGCGCATCTTGTTGAAGATGTCGTAGAGCAGGGCGAGCAGGTCGAGGTAGAGCTGCTTGTTGTAGGGGGAGGGCTTCAGCAGGGTGCCGAAGGATTTGGCGACGTTGACCGTCACGCCGAGGGGGTTCGACATCACCATGGCCCCGAGCGCGGCGCCGCCGATGATCAGCAGCTCGTAGGGCTGGAACAACGCGAGCAGCTGGCCGCCGGAGAGCATGAATCCCGCGATGCAGGACCCGAGCACGACCAGCAGGCCGATGACGACGTTCATGGGACGGTGGCTCCTTCGACGGCTGCGCAAGCGGCATCAGCTACGCGCCGCGCGCTTGCGCACACGGGGGCGCGGCAGTCTCCAAGCGTAGACGGCGGCCGGAATATTGCCAGCCGGGGCGGCCGGCCGCCGGCAGGGTCGCCGCGGCGCTAGCGGCGATCGGCTGGGGCGGCGCTATTCGCCGCGGGTGAGGATCGCGGCGGTCGCGACCAGGTCGCCGAGCAGGGCCATCGTGGCCCGGCCGGAGCAGTCGAAGGGATTCAGCTCGGCGCGCTTGAAGTACTTCAGCAGCAGCGCGGGGTTGATCTTGGTGATGTGCACCTGGCCCATGGTCCAGTTGCCGAACATCCGCTCGGTGATCTCCTCGTAGCTCAGCAGCCGCACGTGCTGGTGCCGCTTGTCGCGCACGATGGTGTTGTACAGCTCGCACACCTCGTCGCGCCCGCCCTCGAGCACCTGCATGAAGACGTCGTCGGAGGCGCACAGCAGCCCGGTCACCCCGAGCGCGGGGTTGTTCTTGCGCGACTGGTCGAGGATGGAGTTCAGAACGTCCGCGGTGAGCGGCGCGGCGGGGCGGCTGGCATACAGGCAACGTACGAGCATCTTGGCCTCACGTCCTAAGGTTGAGGAGCGACAGGAATTCGCTGCGCAGCGTGCGGTCCTTCAGGAAGGATCCGCGCATGACGCTGTTGACCATCATTGTCTCGTCATCCTTGACGCCACGCCAGTGCATGCAGAAGTGGTCGGCCTCCATGACGACCGCCAGCCCGTCGGGCCGGACCTTGTCCATGAGCAGTTCCGCCAGCTGGGTGATCGCCTCCTCCTGGATCTGCGGCCGCGACATGACCCACTCGGCGAGCCGCGAGTACTTCGACAGGCCGATCAGGTTCGAGTGCTCGTTGGGCATCAGGCCGATCCACAGCCGGCCCATGATCGGGCAGAAGTGATGGCTGCAGGCGCTGCGCACCTTGATCGGGCCGACGATCATCAGTTCGTTGAGGCCTTCGGCGTTCGGGAATTCGGTGACCGGCGGCGCGGCGACGTAGCGTCCGCGGAACACCTCGGTCAGGTACATCTTGGCGACGCGGCGCGCGGTGTCCTGGGTGTTGTGGTCGTTGTCGGTGTCGATCACGAGGCTCTCGAGGAGCGCCTTGACCTTGCCCTCGACCTCGGCGAGCAGGGTCTCGAGCTCGCCCGGCTCCAGGAATGCCGAGATGTTGTCGTTGGCGTGGAAGCGCTTCTTCGCGCGCAACAGGCGCGCGCGGATCTTGGCCGAGAGGGGCTCTGTCGGGTGTTCGCTCGGAGGCATCAGATGTCCTTCCATATTCCGTGAGGCTGGCATTCCGTGGCGGCTAGTCTACCGCTCGCGGCCCGGCCCGGACAATCGAGGCCGCTGCGCTCGGGCCTCGAAGATCGCCAGCGACTCGAAGTGCGCCGTCTGCGGGAACATCGCGAACACCCCCGCGCGCGCGAGCGACCACGCGCCGCGGCTGCAGAGCACGCCGGCATCGCGCGCGAGCGTCGCGGCATCGCACGACACGTAGGCGATGCGGCGCGCGCCGAGCGTCGCGAGCGCGGGCAGCAGCGCGGCGGCGCCGCTGCGCGGCGGGTCGAGCAGCACGAGGTCGTAGCGTGCGCGGGCCCACGCCGCCCCGGCGGGCGCGACGGCGAGGTCGGCCGCCACGAATTCCGCGTTGTCGAGGCCGTTGGCGCGCGCGTTGAGGCGCGCCCGCTCGAGCAGCGCGGTGTCGCCCTCGACGCCGGTCACCCGCGCCGCGCGGGTGGCGAGCGGCAGCGTGAAATTGCCGAGACCGCAGAACAGGTCGAGCACGCGGTCGCCGGGGCCCGGCGCGAGCTCGGCGAGCACGCGCGCGACCAGCGCGCGGTTCACGTCGCGGTTGGCCTGCGTGAAGTCCCAGGGCTGGAACTCCAGCACCGGCCCGCCCGTGGCGGCGGCGTAGCGCAGCGCCGGGCCGCCTTCGCTCCAGTGCGGCGCGCCGCCGTCCGCGCTCGCGCGGCCGACGTGCAGCACGGTGCCGTGGGCGGCGGCGAACGCCTCCAGCCGGGCGCGGTCCGCCGCATCGGGCGCCGGCGCGCAGGCGACTCCGAGCGCAAGGCCCGGTTCGCCGGTGGCGAGCCACAGTTCGCGCACGCGACCCGGGGCGTCCAGCGTCGCGATCAGCGCGCCGAGCGGCGCAATCAGCGCTGACGCCGCGGGGGCGAGCACCGGGCAGGCGTCGAGCGCTTCCACCGCGCGCGAGGCGCCGCGGCGAAAACCGAGCGCGACGTGGCGTGTCGCGGCGTCCCAGGCGACGGCGAGCCGCGCCCGCGCGCGGTAGCCGTACGGCTCGCTCGCGACCGGCTCCAGCCAGTGCGCGGGGCGCAGCCCCGCGATGCGTTCGAGCGCGCTGGCGAGCTGTTGCTGGTGCGCGGCGAGCTGCGCGCCGGGGGAGAGGTGCTGCAGCGTGCAGCCGCCGCAGCGCCCGAAGTGCGGGCACGGGGGCGTGCGGCGCTCGGGCGACGCGCGCAGCACCTCGAGCAGCCGCGCTTCCTCGAAGCGCGCCTTGCCGCGGGTCACGCGGGCGCGCACCTGCTCGCCGGGCAGCGCCCCGGCGATGAACACGGTCTTGCCGTCGCGCCGCGCCACGCCGCGGCCGTCGTGGCTGAGACCCGAGACCTCGAGCGTGGCCTCGCGCGACGTCGCGGTTCCTGCCGGTGCTGCTCTCTGCATGGCTCTGCGCTCCCTGGGCGGGCGCGCATGGTAGCGCGCAGCGGGGCCTGCGCCCACGCGGATCGGCAATAATGCGCCGAGCTCCGCCCCTGCCGCACTGAACTGCCGGCACGGACGCAGCGTAGACTGCACAGCACCACAACGTCCGCAGACCGGGGAGGGTTCATGAACGCCGCAGCCAACGGGAGTCCGCGCGCCGCCGACATCGCGCGCATGCACGAGTGCATCGATGCGATGGTGCCGCGCCTCGAGGAGCGCGCGCCGCGCACGCGCGCCGAGCGCCGCGTTCCCGACGAGACCTTCGCGGAGCTGCGCGAGGCGGGCTTCTTCCGCCTGTTCCAGCCGCTGCGCTACGGCGGCCTCGAGGCGGACCCGCGCGACTTCTTCCGCGCCCAGGCGCGGCTCGCCGAAGGCTGCATGTCCTCGGCCTGGGCCGGCGGCATCGTGTCCGTGCACGCGTTCCAGCTGGCGCTGTTCGACGACCGCGCGCAGCGGGAAGTGTGGTCGAGCGCGAACGACCTGATCTCCTCGTCCTACGCGCCGATGGGCAAGGTCACCGTGGTCGAGGACGGCTTCCGTCTGTCCGGGCGCTGGGGCTGGTCGAGCGGCAGCGGGCACTGCGACTGGGTGTTCCTCGGCGCGATCGTGCCGGACGACGGCTACCGCACGTTCCTGCTGCCGAGGAGCGACTACCGCATCGAGGACACCTGGCAGGCGATGGGCCTGCAGGGCACCGGCAGCAACGACATCGTGGTCGAGGACGTGTTCGTCCCCGCTTACCGCACCCACCGGCAGATGGACGGCTTCCTGCTGCAGAATCCGGGCAACGCGGTGAACACCGCGCCGCTCTACCGCATCCCGTGGGGCCAGCTGTTCGCGCGCACGGTCTCCAACCCCGCGATCGGGGCGTCGAAGGCGGCGCTCAGGCTGTTCGTCGAGGGCTGCAAGAACCGCTCGAGCAACGACCCGACCAAGCTCGCGGGCGACACCCACACGCAGGAGATCATCGCGCGCGCCGAGCTCGGCATCGCCGAGCTGGAGTCGCTGCTCTACCGCGCGCTCGGCGACCTCGTCGACTGCGTCGAGGCCGGGCGCGAGATCCCGATGGCCTCGCGCGTGCGCTACCGCTACGAGGCGTCGCGGATCGTCGACAAGGCCGTGGCGATCGTGGGCGAGCTGTTCGCCAACGCGGGCGGGCGCTCGGTGTTCCTCGGCAGCCCGATCCAGCAGCGCTTCCTCGACGTGAACACCGCCCGCGCGCACGTCGCGAACAACCCGGTGCCGTTCTCGCGCAACCTCGGCGGGGTGCAGCTCGGCATGGACAGCACCGACGTGTTCGTGTGAGTCAGGCGAGCGGCTGCATGCGCGGGCGGTAGTCCCAGGCCGTGATCCAGGTCGGGTCGATGCGGATCGCGTATTCGTCGGCGGCCCGGCTCATCAGCCAGGCGGCCAGCGCCGGGTTGCTGTCGCCGAGGTAGCGCGCGATGAGGCGTTCGAGCAGTTCGCCGGCCCCCGCGCGCGAGAGCTCGGCGCGCGACTGCCCGCGCACCCCGCAGTAGGGCGGGTCGTTCAGCGCGATTTCGAAGGCGCAGCGCGGGTCGCGCTGCAGGAAGGCAACGATCGCGGAGCTCGCGTGCGTGGCGCACCAGAGGCTCCCGTCGCGGTACTCGAACCACAGCGAGTTCAGCAGCGGGAATCCCTGGCCGGCGTTGCACGCCAGGCGCAGCGGAATGCGGCTGGCGGACAGGAAGGCGTCGATCTGGTCCTGGTCCCAGGCGCTCGTGGAGCGGATGCGCAGCGTGTTCACGTTCGGGGTCCTGTCGTGATCTGCGCTGATTCTAGGCCAGATTGCGCGCCGTGATGCGCGATCGCCCCGTTATACTCCGGTCCATCCAGTCTGCAGGGAGCCTGCCGTGACGCGATTCCTCGAAGCCCTGCGTACCGTTCCGCGCGTGGACGCGGCGGAATGGGCGCAATTGCCGCTGCCGACGCGATGGGCCGTGGCCGCGCGCGCCTCGGTGCTGCTGATGACCTTCACGTCCGCCGCGCTGGGCGGCCTGCTCGCGCTGCGCGAGCCGGGCTTCGACGTCGTGCTGTGGACGCTGGCGCTCGTCGGCCTGCTGGCGGCGCACGCCACCAACAACCTGATCAACGACTACGTCGACTCGGCGCGCGGGGTCGACCGCGACAACTACTACCGCGCGCGCTACGGCACGCACGTGCTGGAGAGCGGCCTGCTCAGCCGGCGCGCGATGCTCGCCTACATCGGTGCGACGGGGCTGGTGGCGCTCGCCGCGGGCGCCGCCGTGGTGTGGCTGCGCGGCGGGCCGAGCCTCGCGCTGCTGCTCGCGGGCGCCTTCTTCGTGCTGTTCTACACCTGGCCGCTGAAGGGGCTCGGCCTCGGCGAGCCCTCGGTGCTGGCGGTGTGGGGGCCCCTGATGACCGGCGGGGCCTACTACGTCGCCTGCGGCGAGTGGAGCTGGACGGTGGCCCTGCTCGGGACGGTCTACGCGATCGGGCCGACGACCGTGGTGTTCGGCAAGCACATCGACAAGCTGCCCGACGATGCGGCCAAGGGCATACGCACGCTGCCGGTGCTGCTCGGCGAACGCCGCGCGCGGCTGTGGGTCGCGGGGATGATCATCGCGGAATTCCTGCTCGTCGGTGCGCTGGTGCTGACGGGCGCGGTGGCGTGGACCCTGCTGCTGGTGCTGCTGAACGTGCCGGCGGCGCGGCGCACCATCGACCTCCTCGGCGCGGCCAAGCCGGCCGAGCGTCCCGCGGACTACCCGGCCGAGGTGTGGCCGCTCTGGTTCGCGCACCACGCCTTCGTGCTGAACCGCCGCTTCTCGCTGCTCTTCCTCGCGGGCCTGCTGATGGCGGTGGCCATGGGCTGAGCCGGCCGCGGCCGGCGCCGCACGCGGGCGTCGCTAGGCCCGGCCTGCCTCGCGGGCGCGGCGACGCCCGCGCAGGGCCTTCGCGCGGGTGCGCCCGAGCGCCTCGGCCGCCTGCTTCAGTTCGTCGTAGCTCGCGTGGATGCACTCGGCGTAGAAATCCGGGTCCGGCAGCATGTCGCGGCAGGCCGTCACGGTCACGGAAATGCCGCCGTGGTAGCTCAGCACCGCGTGGAACAGCCCCATGTGATCGAGCAGCGGTCCGCAGCCCGCGCTGCACAGCAGCCGTGCGCCCGCCATGTACATCGGCACCTGGGGGCCCGGCACGTTGGAGATGATCGTGTTGATCGGCGAGGTGGCGCCGGTCATCAGCATGGTCTGGCTCGCGGCGCGGAAGCCGAGCGCCGCGACGCGCGCCGGGATCGTCTGCGTGAGGTCGGTGAGGGTGCGCGCGCCGACGGCACTGGAGTATTCCTTCGACGACAGGCACTCGTCGTGCACCTGGTGCAGGCGCTCGATCGGATCGGCGATGTCGGTGTAGATCGACAGCGTCATCATGCTGACCAGGTTGCCGCCGCTGCCCTGGTCGGCCTCGGTGCGCACGTTGATCGGGGCTCCCGCGACCAGCGAGACGGGCGGCAGTTCGCCCTTGGCCTGCAGGTACTTGCGCAGCGCCCCGGCCACGATCGTCACGACGACGTCGTTCACGGTGGCGCCCGGCACCAGGTCCTTGATCGCCTTGATCTGGGCGAGCGGGAAGAAGCGCGCGTTGACCACGCGGTGCGGGCCGATGCGGCCGTTGAAGCGGGTGTTCACGCGCTCGCGGATGTGGCGGAAGCGGTTCTCGCGCAGCCCGTCGCGTATGCGCCTGGCCGCCGGGACCAGGCTGCCCAGCGTCTGCGCCAGGCGCACCGGCTGGCGCAGGTTGTTCAGCCAGGCGCGCATCACCAGCTGCGTCTGCGAAGGCGGCGCCTCGGGCTGCCAGGGTTGCGTCGCGCGGGGGGATTCGTGCGGCACCGCGCGCGGCTCGGTATCGTGGATCGCGCCGATGATCTCGGCGCCGGAGACGCCGTCGATGGCCGCGTGGTGCATCTTCAGGAACAGCGCGAAGCATCCCTTCGGCAGCCCTTCGATGTTGTCCAGCCCCTCGATCACGTAGGCCTCCCACAGCGGGCGCGAGCGGTCGAGGATGCGTGCGTGCAGCCGCGCGACCTGGATGCAGAGCTGGCGCCAGTCCCCGGGCTGCGGCAGCGCGATGTGGCGCACGTGGAACTCGAGGTCGAAGTCGTCGGCCTCCACCCAGTACGGGTAGTCGAGGCCCATCGGCACCTCGACCAGCCTGCGGCGGAAGATCGGGGCGAGGTGGAGCCGGCTCCCGAACAGCCGCAGGATGTCCTTGAAGCGCACCTTGCCGCCGGGGGCCGTGGACGGGTCGTAGATCAGCAGCGGCGATATGTGCAGCGGCGTGCGTTCGGTCTCCTGCGTGAGGAACAGTGTGTCGATGCCGGTCAGTTGCTGCATGGGGCGACTCCGCGGGGGAAGGGCGCGCCCAGTATAGCGGCCGGCCGCGGCCGTTGTGAGTGCCGCGTCCGGCGTGGATAATCGGCGGCAGGCGGCCCGGGACGGGCCGCGCCGGCGCCGCCGGCACCACGCGGTCCAGACACGGAGGTCTTCGGCCATGATCGACATCAGGCTCAATTCGCGGCGCGCGATCATGCGCGTCAGTCTCATCGA